>CAZITK010000098.1:0-3622 GCA_964542145.1 uncultured Brevundimonas sp. | reverse complement strand
ATGAGCGAGCATCAGGTCAGGCGGGTGCCGACGGCGCTGTTGGTGGCTCTGGCGGCGCAGGCGGTGGCGGGGCTGGTTTGGGCCGGGGGCGCGGCGTCGCGGATCGGGACGCTGGAGGCCCAGGTGGCCGAGCAGCGGATGGTGTCCGAGCGGCTGGCGCGGCTGGAGGAGCAGAGCGTGGCGACGCGGGCGGCGGTCGAGCGCATCGAGTTGCGGCTGGAGGGCGGTCGATGACGGACGTGCGGACAGAGGCGCTGGCCATCGAGGGCTACGCCTCGCTCTGGGGGCAGGCGGACCTGAACGGGGACGTGGTCGCCGAGGGAGCGTTCGCGGAGAGCCTGGCGCGGCGCGGGGCGGCGGGGGTGCGGATGCTGCATCAGCACGACGAGCGCGCCGTGGTCGGGGTGTGGGACGAGATCGTCGAGGACGGGCGCGGCCTGAGGGTGCGGGGCCGGCTGTTCGACTGGTCGGCCGAGGCGCGGTTCGCGCGGGCTCTGGTTCGGGCCGGGGCGCTGGACGGGCTGTCGATCGGGTTCCGGACGGCGCGAGCGCGGCGCGAGGGGCGGCTGAGGGTGCTGTCGGGCGTGGACCTGTGGGAGGTGTCGCTGGTGACGTTTCCGGCCCTCATTGGCGCGAGATTATGCGTTCTTTGAAGTTTTCTTCTTGATCGCTCCAGCCCCCTAAAATGACCTTGTTGAGACGCATGATCCGAAATCTATTAATAGCAGATTGAATAGGCGTTCAGCGGGTATTTCTACTATAGGCGAAATTGATATATTTTGTTCTATGAGTAATTAAGCAATAGAAAATAAGTACGGAGATAATTGATGCCAGATACAGCAACAGTGCTTGACGAAATCGTCGTTAGTGCGAGCCGAAATCCGATAACTGGCGGCGTTGAGTTTTGGTGGAGATACAAGGTTCGCGATACCGGAGAGTGGAGTGGGTCACAGCGTGGCGGGGGCATGGGTGGTTTTCGGTTTCATCCAAACATTAATATCCGCTTGGTTGATCATACCGGTGAGGGCATCTCCCTCCAGTTCGATGCTCCGATTCCGCCGGAGGCGGCCGAGCAGCTCTTTGCTGCGATGGAAGCGTGGATGAATGACGAAGGCATGCTGCCTGTCGAACAGGTTGAGGCCTTACAGGATCTGTTTGGGGCCTTTGACTATCTCAAGTCGCAGAATGCTGGCTTGAAGTTCACGGTTAAGGCGGATTTGCCGGACACGGCTGCAATGGCGGCCCGAATTTTCACTGATGGCATGCCTGTCATCGAAGCCGGTTGGGCCACTGTTTGGATCCATCCCGACACAGCGGCAAATCCCACGAACTTCGGAGAAGAGGCCCCTGCAGTCGTTCTGCATGAGCTGCTCCATCTCAATCCTGCTTATGGGGCAGCGGATGTTCAGCGCTGGACGCGGAACGGGGCGCGCCCCCTTACTGACTCAGCGAATGCGGAAGCGTATGATATCTATCACCAGTCCTATTTCTACGCGCGAGCCAGGGCGCTTCAGAGAATTCTGGTTCGGGGTTCTGCGTTACTGAGCGGCATACCCGTGATCACGAAGGGCACCAGCGGTAATGATACCCTTCTGGGGCTCGCCAGCTTCAATGACATTGAGGGGCAAGACGGCGACAACATTCTTGAAGGCCGTGGTGAGGCTGACTTTCTCTGGGGAGGATCGGGGAACGACACTTACGTCTTCGGGCCTCAGTCGAACGACTACCTGATCCACGACGAGGGTGGCGCCAACAAGGTCAGTGTTACTGCGAATCTCGGCATTGACAACATGCGAATTCGGCGGGTCGGGGCCTACTGGCTGTTGGAGATGTTTAACGGAGCACCCCCGGCCGTCCCGTCTGGTCGTTCTGATGGCGTCATCGCCATTGCGCCCAATGCGAGCGGGGGCCCGAGCGTCCAGTTTCTAGAGATTGGGGGGCGGTCGTACTCGATCCCTACCCTTGTCCCGATCGGGAACTCCGCCCCTGTCATCGCAGGCCCGTCAGTCGTGAGCATCCCGAGGGCGCAATTCAATTCGCCTAACATCGCGATCATGCAGGCCAGCGACCCTGACAATGATGTCGTGACGCTTTCCGTGGCTAACGTGTCCGGACTCGGGAGTGACAATGTCTGGTCTTTCTCGGGCAACATTCTCATGACCAATTACGTCAACCCGGGCGTCTCTGGCTCAACGCTGGTTACCATTGTCGCTAGTGATCGTTGGGCGTCGACTTCCGAAGTCCTGAGGGTCAACTGGCAATCCACGGTGCGCCCCACTTGAGTCTGATGCACGGCCGGAGAACATATCTCCGGCCGTGCGTTCACGCATCGTCGATCGCTATTCTATAGCCCGACGGCGAGATGGTGCATGTAGCCTTGGGCCTATCTTCTGTGGCGCGCCAAGTCAGCGTCCGTATCGCGCCATGGATGATCAGCTCGTCCATTGGCTGGTCTCCATCTGGCAGGCGTATCCCGGCGTCTCTTATCATGGCTCGACATCTGTCCTCCGGCGTGATCGGCTCTTGTGGCGGAATGGAAGCGCAAGCTGACAGGATAAGAGCGCACGCCGGTATATGAAGCCGAAGGTGGAGCATGTTTCCTCACAATACAGATCGCGGCGATAATATAAGAGCCGGACGACCATAGCGAGGTGGAATAGACCCAACTTCGCCTGACACGCCAGGAGGGCGAATGCCAGCACTAGCCAACGCTCGCCGGCCTAGATACTCGGCGGGGAGCGGCGTGTCGGAGGTTTCGGCCTGCCAGTAGATGCTTATGATCCACCAGCGGGCGCCGTCGTGGAACAGCTGGATGCTGTTGATGCCCCGGACGAAGGGTTCGAGGTCCGAGAGGCTGTGGCGGGCGTCGTAGGTGGAGAAGACGTGGGCGACGGCGCCGAAGCGTTCGGTGCGGCGGGCGATCTCGCGTTCGTGGAAGCCCTGTTCGAGCATGAAGGGCTCGGAGCGGGCGATGTATTCCTCGGGGGTGAATACGCGGGCGACGGTCGTCCCCTGGGCGTCGCGGCCAGTCGGCATGAGCCGGGCGGTCGGATGCGCCAGGGCGCGAAAGCGGTTCCAGTCGCGGGCCTGACCGGCGTCGCCGGAGATGACCTCGTAGAGAGCGGCGACGATGGCGTCGATGGACCGGGCGTCGGCGGGAATTTCGGCGGGAGCCGGGGCGGCGGCCGGGGCGGCGGCCGGGGGCGGGGGCTCCTGGGCGACGGCCGGGGAGGCGGCGGCCAGGCCGGCGAGTGCGAGGATCAGGCGCATGGAACGGCTCCGGCCGCGAGGGCGGCTAAGGAGTGTGTGAAGTTTAGCGAACAGGGGTCAAGGGGCGGATCGCAACCCCTCACCCTCTGACGCTTCGCGCCGCCCTTCGGGTCGCGCAAGGACGGCGGCCTACCGGCCGTGGGCTCAAGCCCTCTCCCGCCGGGAGAGGGCTTTTTTGTGGGAGACATCATGAAAGAGACCAAACAGGCTCCGGCTTCGCCGGAGGCGACGGCGGCTTTGCATGCCGTGATGGCGGCGTTCGAGGGCTTCAAGGAAGCCAACGACCAGCGGCTGATCGAGATTGAGAAGAAGGCGGCGGCCGATACGCTGCTGGAGGAGAAGGTGGCGCGGA
>CAZITK010000097.1:0-7327 GCA_964542145.1 uncultured Brevundimonas sp. | reverse complement strand
TTGACGATCTCGCGCGTGGAAAAGTCCAGGACGCGGTGATCGAAGGCCTTGAGCCTGATGCGGATGCTTTGATCCATATCGGTCGTAAATCCCAAACGGTCGGAGGACCGCGTCCCTGTGAACCATTTCAAAGACCGGAGGCCTTCGGGTCGAAACCCTCAGGGTACGCACGTCCGCAAAAACGAGCGGCCTCTGCGGCTGCCCGCGAGGCCGTCAAGTCCCAAGAAGCTGCAAAGAACAGGCACTTAGGTCGTTCCTGCGGACCGCGTCTGCACCTTTCGATGCACAGCCGGTCCAACAAGAGGGGGGCTTATGCCGCTCGATTCCGCTTTCGTCAAGCGGCGAAACTGAGGCGGGGCGGGGATTTCGTTCTCCTGTCCCGCTCCGGCCTGATCGATGTTCAGTTCTCGCCGACGGTGATCCGACCAGAACCCATGGCCGAGCGCGAGACCTGGCCTGTGGCCCGCGCCACCCGCACGTCGCCGGCGCCCATGAACGATCCGGAGACGTTCCTCACCTCGCCGCGGTGATCGACGCTGCCCGAGCCGGCGACCGAGACGCTGAGGTCGCGCGACACGCCGCCCAGGACCCGCACATCACCCGAGCCGGCGATCGAGACGTCGATATCGCCGCGCGCCTCAGTCACCGCCACGTCGCCAGAGCCGGCGATGGACACATCGACATCGCCGGTCGCACCGGCGTTCACGCTGCCGGACCCGGCGATCGAAACGTCCAGGGACCGGGACGTCCCGGCGCGGGTTGATCCCGAACCGGCGATCGAGACCGACAGGTCGCCATCCACATTGGCCACAGTCCAGCCGCCGCACCCGGCGTTTTCGACATCCACCGAGGTCGCGCCGCGCCCGACCGAGCCCCAGACGGCGCCACCGACCTCCACGTCTACGTCGCGCGGGGTGCGCAGGACGATCAGGGGGGCGTCCTCCAGGCTGACCCGGCCGACATTGCGAACCTCGACCGAGGCGCCCTCGCCAGGCTGGCGACCCTCGGCGGGGCCTGACTGGCAGTTGCGGATCGGGTTGCCCCCGCCGAACCAGCGCCGCGAGCCTAGCCCGCCTCGGATCTCGACGTTCGAACCTGTGCGCCGCATCTGCAGCTCCGGCAGGCTGGCCGAGCCGCGCTCGATCTCGACGGCGATGTCGGATCGGTTCTCCGGGATCACCACCACGCGGGCGACGGCGTCCTTGATGCGCACCTGCTGGGCGTCGGCCGGGGCGGCTACGGCGGTCAACGGAGCGAGTGCGAGGGCGGCGATGGCGAACGAGCGGGCGATGGTCATGACGGCGTCCTTCCCTGTGGCGTCACGAAGTCTGAGGCCGCGAAGGTGTCCCCCGGATGCGTCCGGGTCAGCTTAAATCGAGGTCATGACGCCGATTTAAGGAACCCGCGCTTCCCACGATCAGACGCGACTCCAGTTGACGCAGGCGGCGGGAACGCCCCAGTCGCTCACCAGCAGGGCGCCCTTTGCGTAAAGGGACCAGGTCGAAGACGCCGGAGTGTCGACCACCACCACGCCCATGCCGGGGTCGGACCAGACCAGTCGCCCGTCGATCGAGTCCAGAGCGGCGATCACCCTGGCCGGTTCGACGCCCGGCGCGAACACCACCGTCGTGAAGGGCTGCTCGGGCGGGGGCCGCAGCGACCAGGCCGCCGCCCCCAGCACCCCCACGGTCGTGATCGCCAGCGCCACGGCTCCGGGACCGGATCGCCGCGGGCCATCCTTCTGCGAACCGTCGCCTTGATTGTCAGCGTCGCGACGTCGGCGCAACAGCAGCCAGCCTGCGGCGAGCGGGACCAGCCCAAATAAAACCAGCCACAGCACGTCCCAGAACAGCGGGTTTGCGCTGTCCACCCTGATGCGATGGATACCCATGATCCAGTGAAACAGCACCACGTCCAAGACATTCCACACGCCGCAACCGAAGAGGAGAGCCGCGCCCAGCTCGCGGCCCGAGCCGCCTTTCCCCGCGCGTTGCGCGCGCCACAGGCCCCACAGCCCGACGACCGCGATCCCATACATCAGAGCGTGGAAATAGCCGTCCCAGAGGATCTGGGTCCGCAGGTCGTCGATCCCGGGCACGAGGCTCAATAAGTGATGCCACTGAAGGATTTGGTGCAGGAGAATGCCGTCGAAGAAGCCCCCGAGCGCGGCTCCGACCACCATTCCCCATCCCAACCAAGACTTGGCCATCGCGCAACCTCCAGCCGAGCAAACCTCGATCGCCCAGGAAGGTTCACAGTGTAGCCAGCCGCACCCAGCGGGATTGGTCAGCGAATTCCCATCGGCGCGATCAGTCCCTTGTCGGCCGCCGGCGCCTCGTCGCCCAGTTCGAAGGCGCGTTCGTAATCGTTGATGCGATTCTTCACCACGCCCATCCGACGCAGGCCCAGCGACGCGCCCCACAGCACCGCCCTCGCGGCGATCGGCGCCCGGTCGGCCGGCGCCACCGGCAGTTTCCAGCGACGCAGCACCCCGTTGGCGTAGTGGGCGCCATTGGTCAGGCGCGAGGTCCAGCTCTGATAGTCGCATGACAGGGAGGCGTTGAAGCTGCCCAGGTTCTCGATCCGGTGCGGCGCGTGCAGCGGCCAGGCGATGGCCATGCCCGGCTCCAGATCGAACACCTCGGCGTTCGAGTCCATGTCGCGACGATAGGGCAGGTCCTCGGTCTGTTGTTCCAGGATGATGTTCTCCATCACCCGGGTCGGCATGTGGACCTCGTCGACCGGATAGATCCACATCCGCTTCTCGCCACGCAAATGGAACAGGGTCACCCCCGGCGGGTCGGCGTGGAAAGGCACCTTCGCTTGCGGCGCTGAAAGGATCAGTTGGCCCGTGACGTCGATCGGCCGAAACCGCGGCACGTCGGCGCTTAGTTCGGCGAACACCCGGCGCATGGCCTCGGCCAGTTCGGGATAATGATCCTGGATGCGCCGCATCTGGATCCAGACGCGCCCGGCCTTGACCGCTTCCAGCAGCTGATCCCCGCCACGCCGGCCCTTGGCTCCGGTCTGGAGCATGGCCTGATCGTCCTCGTCATAATGGAAGACGTTGATGTCGAAGAGGTCGGCCGGATGTCGCTCCAACTGGCGCGCCAGGGCCTCGTCCTCGAAAAGGCCTGTCTCGATCAGGCGGTGCGCATAGACCATCGGCGTCTGCCCAAAGGCTTCGCGCTGCTCTGGGGTCAGATGCGGGATCAGGCGGTCGGCGGTCATGCGGCGGCTCCGGGCATCCTGGTCTTCCTCACCGCGGCCACGGCGGCCTGGGCGGCGCCGGCCCACCAGTCGGCGGGCCGCGTCTCGCAGGCGTTGATGATGTCGAGGCGCCGGCCGATGCTCTGGCTCAGTCGACGAACGGGCTCCGGTCCCGCCATGACCGCCCGGCGCATCGCCGAGGCCATGGCCCCTGCGGGCGCGCCCCGCGCCTCGCCTTCAAGAACCGTGCCGATAGACTGGGCCAGGGCGGACTTATATCCCTCTTCGCCACAGCCGTAGTCGACCACGGCATAGCCGGCCGCCGCCGCCGCCTCCATCTCCATCCAGGTCAACAGCATGCCCGGCCCGTAGCGCGCGAAGGCGAGCTCATAGACAGGGAACCACAGGTGCAGCGTCCGCCCGTCGTCCAGCGACGCCTCCGCCGCCGCCAGACGGCCGTCCTTGGTCCTCAGAGACGCGACTCGCAAGCCGTAATCAGACCCGTCTCGGCGCATCGCCCACAGCCGGTGCAGCACATCGCCCGTCCACCCGCAGGCGAAGACGTCGTGCCGATTGGTCCGGCGATACTGGCGGCGTTTCAGATCGATGATCCAGTCCAGAACGCCGGGCTCGTGATCGTCCCAGACCAGCCGCGCCTCGCCATGGTCGCGCTCGAAGCCACGACGCTGACGGCCCAGGTTCTTGAAGAACTTGTGGTCATGCGCGCTCAGCCGCGCGTTGGTCGCGGCCACGCCGCCGGAGACGTCCGCGCCCATGCGCTGGCGGCGGGTCAGGTCGTCCGTCTCGCTCGGCCCCATCCAGCCGTTGAAGCGCAACAGCCCATCCAGCATCCGCGCGACTCGCTGGGGAGTCAGGCCGCTGTCCGGCGCGGCGATGACGCCGTGATAGTCGCAAAAAGGGGCCGCCAGCGGCTGGATCAAACGGCCGCGTCGCTGAAACGGAAACACGCCCGCCAGCCGCCCCGCGCGCCGGAACAGCGCCAGCCTGGCCCCCGGCGCGACGCCGGCCGCAGCCTGGCTGAAGCGGGGATCGAAATAGGGATGATCCAGCCCCGCCACGGCACGCAGGGTTCGCCACGCGGCGACATCGGCCGACGTCACGGCGTCAGGGGTTATGATCTCGAGCGACAGGTCGGCCGTCATGACCGACACTTTACGCTGGGCGGCCTTGCCCGTCGGTTTAGCGCCATGGTGAACGAAACCCCTCGGCCGCGCCGCACGTTCGACCGTGGAGCTTGAGCCTTCAGGAGCGCCTCCATGGCCGACCCCCGCCGTCCAAAGACCCGCGAGACCGAGAACGAAGACCTGAAGCCGTCCCCGCGCGAGGGCGAGCCGCCGCGCCCGGCTACCGAGCCCTCCGGAGCCGAGGGGTCCAGCAACTCGGGGGAAACCGAAACCGACCCCGCCACGGGGGAAGAGAACTGATGGGGCAAGCCACGGCGCGCGCGGCTTTGATCTCTCTCTTCGTCCTCGTCCTGGCCGCCCCGGCCGCCGCCCTGGCCCAGCCCCCGACGCCGGTGCGCGTCGATCTTTCGGCCTGCCCCACGGCGCCGGAGGGCTTCACGGCCCGCCGGCCCCTGGAGCGCGCCCGCGCCGCCGTGGCGGAGGGTCGCCTGACGATCCTCGCGCTGGGCTCTTCCAGCATCGAAGGCGTCGGCGCCTCGAGACCGGAACTGTCCTTCACCCCGCTGCTCCAGGCCGATCTGCGTCGGCGCCTGCCTGGCGTCGAGGTCACGATCCATAACCGCGGCATCGGCGGCGAGAACGCTGAGGGCGCTGTCCGGCGGCTGCCCGCCCTCCTCGCCGAGACACGGCCGAACCTCGTGCTTTGGCAGCTCAGCAGCAACGATGTGCTTCAGAGCCGGAGCGAAGACGCCTTCCTGACCGACTACCGCCGTGGGCTCGACAGTCTCGAGAACGCCGGCGTCGATGTGGTGTTGATCGATTCCCAGCGCCTGCCTGAGGCCACGTGCAACCCTGCCTTCCAAGGCAAGAACCCTACCCTGGGCGAGCGCGCCCGGCTGATCGCCATGGAGGCCGACCGGCGGGGCCATGCGGTGTCCAGCCGCTTCAATGTCATGAGCGGATGGTCACGCGCGCCGGGCGGCGGGATCGGTCCCGACGACCTCCATCTGAATGACGCCGGCTACGCCTGTTGGGCGCGCATGACGGCCGAACCCCTAACTGAGGCGCTGAAATGATCCGACTTTTTCTGATCCTCCTATCGGTCGTCGCGATGGCTCTCGCCGCTTGCGAACGTCAGCCCCTGCCCCCGCCCGAGGCGCCGGCGGCGCCGGCGGCGCCCGCGGCCCTCACCCGGCAGTCGATCGACGCGGCGGGCTATGAGGCTGCGCCGCCGCCGGGAAGCCAAGCGCGTTCGGCGGGCTTGGCCCGCGCCCAGGTGCTGCTGGATCGCGCCCGCTTTTCGCCCGGCGTCATCGACGGCCTGGGCGGCGACAACACGCGCCTGGCCATCGCCGCCTATCAAAACGCCAACGACCTGCAGTCGACCGGCGAACTGGATCAGGCCACCTTCCAGCACCTGGTCGCCGCCGACAGCGGTCCCGCCATCGTCGACTACACCCTCACGGCCGAGGACGTGGCCGGCCCCTTCGTGGACACCATCCCCGAGGACATGGCCGAAATGGCCCGGCTCGACGCCCTGTCCTACACCAGCGTGCAGGAGGCCCTGGCCGAGCGTTTCCACATGGACCAGCGCTTCCTGGAGGAGCTGAACCCCAACGCCCGCTTCATCGCCGGCGAGACCATCGCCGTCGCCGCCGCCTCGCCCGGCGAACTGCCCCGGCCGGTCGGCCGCATCGAGGTGCACGGGGAAGAGCGGGCCTTGCGCGTCTTCGACCGCGACGACCGGCTGATGGCCTATTATCCCGCCTCCATCGGCTCGGCCCAGATGCCCAGTCTGTCGGGCGAGATGACCGTCCGGGCTGTGGCCCCGCGGCCCAACTACACCTACGATCCCTCGCGCCTTACCAACGCCCAAGGCGACGAGGTCCTGATCATCCAGCCCGGGCCGAACAATCCAGTCGGCGCGGTGTGGATCGACCTGTCAAAGGAGACCTACGGCATCCACGGCACGCCCGAGCCGTCCGAGATCGGCAAGACCTTCTCCTCGGGCTGCGTGCGCCTGACCAACTGGAACGCCCGCCAGCTGGCCAACAGCGTCGAGCCGGGCGTGCGGGTCGTGTTCGTCTAGACGTCACGCCGGAGCGGTCGGGCCCTGAATGCGCCCCTCGCGACGACGCCGGTCACGGCGCCAGCCGAAGACACCGATGACGAGGGGCAACAGGGCATAAACCCAAGGCGCCATCCACAAAAGCGGCGTCAGCCCGGCGATGGCCAGAGAGACAGCCCCCGCCGTCCCGAGGATCATCCAGATCCCGAACTCGTCCCAGGCTCGGGTGCGCGCATTGGCATCCGCACCCACCGCTCGGGCAGCGCCCCAGAACAACCAGGCGGTCGCCGTCGACAGGGACATAAAGCCCAGTCCATAGAAGACGAACAGCCGTCGCGCGCTGTCGATCGTCAGGGCGGGGCCGGCGCCCAGTCCAAGAAAATCGGCCAGGGAAAGGGTCATCACCCGCAAGGGGTGGACGTAGATCAAGACCAGAAAGACCAGCAGGAGACTGGCCAAGACCCCGCCCTCCGTCTGTAAGCGACGCCAGCGGACATGAGCGTGCCAGAACATGGTGATGAGGATGAAGCCGACCAGGAAGGACGGCGCCTCGCGCAACACCTGGTCCAGTCCAGCCAGATCCCGCGCCGCCTGTCCTCCGCCGGTGACCATCAAGGTCAAGGCGAAGGCGAAGGCCGCGTCCACCAGGGTGTTCAGCCGCCCGTCCGTCATCATGCCCGCGCCCTCCGACCCAAGCAAACGCCCCGGCCGGCCCGACGTCAAGCGACATGATAAACGCCCCCCGTATCGCTCCGGATGGCGACACCACGGAAAAAGGGCCCCGCCAGATTGCGCCAGCGAGGCCCCTTGTCGATTGCTTGCCGCCCACGCGGGGTGGGCGTGGGTCTTCTTACTCGACGATCTTCGACACCACGCCGGCGCCGACGGTGCGGCCGCCTTCGCG
>CAZITK010000096.1:0-7340 GCA_964542145.1 uncultured Brevundimonas sp. | reverse complement strand
GCCGACTGTTAATCGGCTGGTCGTAGGTTCGAATCCTACCCGCGGAGCCACTCGGGCCTTCCCCATATTCGCCGCGCCGACTGTCCGCTCAGCAGTCGCGGCCTCGCTGGCGCAGACGTTCGCAGCGGGTCTGTTCTCGCTCCCAGGCGCGCTGCTCGCGCTCGCGCTTCAGCCGGGTCTCCTCGTCCGAAGTCGTGACCGCGTCGACCCCCGCCCCGATCACCGCACCCGTCGCCTTGACCCCCGTCCCGACCACAGCCCCGGCTGTCCCCACGGCGGCGCCGACGAGGCAGCCCTGAAGCGGCAACGCCAGGCTGCAGAGGGCGATCGGGATCAGGATGCGGGCAGGGGACATGGCATCGGCTTCGCTAAAGGCGGTTCGCCGGGCCAGGCCCGACAAAAACGGCGGAAGGAGGGGTTGACCAACCCATTTGACCTCGGTGCCTAAGCATGGCGTCGGCCAGGACGCAGGCGGCCATGGCCTCCACCACCGGCACGGCGCGCAAGGCGACGCACGGATCGTGGCGGCCTCTGGTGCGGATCTCCGTCTCGTCGCCGTCGCGGGTGACGCTGCGGCGCGGCGTCAGGATCGAAGAGGTGGGCTTGAAGGCCACGCGCGCGGTGACCGGCTGGCCGGTCGAGATACCCCCCAACACCCCGCCGGCGTGGTTCGAGAGGAAGATCGGCCGCCCATCCCTGCCGATCCGCATTTCGTCGGCGTTCGCCTCGCCGCTCAGTTCGGCTGCGCCGAACCCGGCGCCGATCTCCACTCCCTTGGCGGCGTTGATCGACATCAGGGCGGCGGCGAGCTCGGCGTCCAGCTTGCCATAGACGGGCGCGCCCCAGCCGACGGGCGCGCCCGTGGCCTCCAGCGCCACCACGGCCCCGATCGATGACCCGGCTTTCCTGACCTCGTCCAGATACGCCTCCCAGGTCGGGATCACCGCGGCGGAGGCGGCGAATAGGGTGTTCTCGGCCACGGCGTCGAAATCGACGAGGTCCGGCGCAATCCGATGCGGTCCGATCTGCACCACGCCCGCCCGAATCCGCACGCTGTCGCCCAGAACCTTGCGCGCCACCGCGCCGGCGGCGACGCGGCACGCCGTCTCCCGCGCCGAAGACCGGCCGCCGCCGCGATGATCACGGACGCCGTACTTGGCCTGATAGACATAGTCCGCATGTCCTGGACGATAGGCGCGGGCAATCTCGCCATAGTCCCTGGAGCGTGCATCCACGGTGGCGATCTCCAGGGCGATGGGCGTGCCGGTGGTCACCTGCCCGGCGCCGTCGTTGAACACGCCCGACAGGATACGCACTGTGTCGCTCTCGCGCCGCTGGGTGACGAAACGGTTCCCGCCCGGCTTGCGGCGATCCAGCCACGGCTGGATGTCGGCCTCGGTCAGGGAGATGCCGGGCGGACACCCGTCGACCACGCAGCCGACCGCAGGACCGTGGCTCTCGCCCCAGGTCGTCACGCGAAACAGATGGCCGAAGCTGTTGTGTGACATAGGTCTCTAGTGGCTGACGACGCTGCGCCTGGCTAGAGGGTCAGGCCGCCAGGGGCGCGGCCCAGTCGGCCTCGAACCGGTCCAGCATGGCCTCGGCCGGCGTGGGCTCGGCGGCGGACGGGATCAGACGGACGATCAGTCGGCCGGCCGAGCGTCCATTCAGGCTTGGCAGGCCCAGATCCTTCAGCACATAGCGCAGCGCCGCAGGCCGCACGCGCGCCAGCCACAGATCGCGAGGCCCGGCGTGGGTCTGGACGGTGAGTCGGCCGCCCTCGGCCAGTTTTCGCGGATGGACCGCGACATCCTGATGGAGGTCGGCGCCTTGCAGGCTGAGATCATCGCTGTCACGCACCCCCACGGTGACCAACACCACCTCGCCTCCGCGCAGCATCAGGCGGAGGCGGTCGCCTTGACGGACGCCAGCGGGAACCCGCGCCCGGCGAGCGCGACCCGCAACGGTCAGGCTGACCAGACCTCCGCGCACGGCGGTCAGCGGATCGATCTCGACGCGAGCAGAGATCACGCCCGAAGGCGCGGGGCGCGCCGCCACCTCGTTCGGAACGACGAATTGGGGCCGCAGAGTCGACGCTTGCGCCGTGCAGGCGACGTCGGCTCTCTTCAGCAGCCGGTAGGCCTCGACCACGGCGCGGAATCGATCCGCGTCGCCGCCCGGCCGGTCGGGATGGGCCGCCAGGGCCGCCCGGCGAAACGCGGCGGCCAGAGCCTCGGCCGTAAGCACGTCGCCCGCCGTCATCCCCAGCCGACTACGTGCCCGTTCGACGGGGGAGGCGAGGGTTCTGAAGGCGGGGCGGGGTGCGAACATCGCCCGCACTTCAGCGCCAACATGGTCAAGACGCGGTTAAGCCTGATGAGCGCGCCCTGACAAACCCATGCCGCCGTAGCGGTTGTTGCCGCAGGATCGGCGCCGTATGGACCGGCTTCCTCCTTCGGGGAGTAGCCGCCGCCCGGTCGCCGGGCGGGTCACGGTCAACATGCTCGCGAGGCGTCACGTGCGCCGGACGTGGCCGTGGCGGACACCGCAAGGGCTCTTGATCCAGGGCCGGGCGGCGTCAGGCGAGACCGACGGACGTTGCGCCTCGCTGATCGGCCCGGGGCGCGGAGTCCGTCCGTCGTCCACCGGCCCTGAGGCATCGCTTTCATGACCCCCGTCGCCCTGTTGGCGCTCGCCGCCGGCCTGTCCGTCGACGCCTTCGCCGCCGCCACCGCCAGGGGCGCCCGGTTGCGTCGTGTGACCCTGACCTACGCCATCGGCATCGGGGTGATGTTCGGGACGATGGAGGCCCTGACGCCGGTCATCGGCTGGGCTTTGGGCCAGGCGCTGCAAGGCCTGGTCATGGAGATCGACCACTGGCTGGCCTTTGGGCTGTTGCTGGCGGTTGGCGGCCATATGGCCTGGCGCGCGATCCGGGAGTTGCGTTCGCCCCCTGCGGCTGCGGCGGCAGAGCCCGTCGCCGAGCCCAAGGTCCGGCGCGGCTGGTGGGGCATGATGCTGACCGCTCTGGCCACCAGCATCGATGCCGCGGCGATCGGCGTCAGCCTGGCTTTCGTGGACGTCAACATCGTGCTGGCGGCGGTGATGATCGGCGCTGTCACGGCGGTGATGGCGACCTTCGGCGTCCTGATCGGCAAGTCGGCCGGACAGCGGCTGGGCGGTCGGGCGGAGTTGGCCGGGGGCCTGGTGCTGATCGGGATTGGCGCTCTGATCCTCCACAGCCACCTGACGGCCGGCTCTCCAGTGTTCTAAGGTGTCGGCATGCGTTCCGATCTGATCCCCCCCAGCCCGACGGCCGAGGACTACGCCGCTCAACTGGCCGCCAACGCCGACGAGAGTCTGTTCGACGCCGAAGACCCTATCGCCATCTTCTGCGCCTGGCTGGCCGAGGCGCGCACGTCGGAACCGAACGACGCCAACGCCATGGCCCTGGCCACGGTCGACGGCGAGGGGACGCCTGATTGCCGCATGGTGCTTCTGAAGGATGTGAGCCTTGACGGCTTCACCTTCTATTCCAACAGGGAAAGTGCGAAAGGTCGGCAGTTGGGGGAGCAGCCCCGGGCGGCGCTCTTGTTTCACTGGAAGTCGCTCCGCCGCCAGGTGCGTGTGCGCGGCCTGGTCGAGCCGGTCACGGCCTACGAAGCCGACGCCTATTTCGCCAGCCGGGCGCGCGAAAGTCGGATCGGCGCCTGGGCGTCGGACCAGTCTCGCCCGATCAGGAGCGACGACGCTCTAAAAGCCCGCGTCGCCGAGGCGGAAGCCCGCTTCGCCGGGCAGGAGCCGCCCCGGCCCGAGCACTGGATCGGCTGGCGCCTGGTCCCCCAGGCCATCGAGTTCTGGCGCGACCGGCCCTTCCGCCTGCACGACCGGCTCAGATTCCTCCGCCACGGCGAGGCGTGGCGGCGTGAACGGCTCCAGCCTTGAGGCCATCCCAACCCGCCATCAGGGCCGCCACGCGAGGATCGGCAAGCAGCGGAGCCGCCAACCGCACCACCGCCTGAGGGTCCTCCAGCCTCACCGCCGCTGTCTGGTCGGCCACGACGAAGTCCGCCCGGGCCTTCGCCGGCTCGGTCAGCCGCTCGTGTCCGGGGCGCACAGTCAAGAGATACTGGTCGATCACCGATTGCGCGGTGCGTCCCCGCTCGGCCTGATCGCGCAACAGCCGGCGAATGAAGCGGATGTCCGCAGGCGTATCGACGAACACCTTGATGTCGAACAGGTCCGCCAGCGCCGGCGTGCACAAGAGGTGCGTTCCCTCGGCGACCACCAGATCCGCCGCCGCGACGGTCTGGCCGCCCGGTTCGCGCCCGTGGGTGACGAACGAATAGATCGGGGCGGTGATGTCGCGCCCGGCCTTCAGCGCCGCCATGTCGCGGGTCATCAGGTCGTGATCCCGCGCCGCCACGTCGTCGAAGTCGAAGGTCGCGGCGTCGAACCCGGGCATGCTGGCGGAGTCCCGGTAATACCAGTCTTCGCGCACCAGCACGGCGCGGCCGGCCGGCAGGGCGGCGGCAAGCGCCTCGGCCAGGGTGCTCTTGCCCGACCCCGAGCCCCCAGTGATGGCGATGAGCAAAGGCATGGGGCGCTTCTATGCGTGGTTGGCGCCGGACGAAAGGACGCATCGTCGCTGACGCGGCGTCAGATTGCTAATCGGCGTTCACCCGCATAGCGTCTCGCCCAAGCGCCGAAACAGACGCAAAACAAAGGGACAAACGCATGCAGGGCTTGATGCAGGACTGGCCGTTGACGGTCGACCGCATTCTCGATCACGCCAGGAACTGGCACGGCGAGCGCGAGGTGGTCACCCGATCCGTCGAGGGGCCGATTGAACGCACCACCTATGCCGAGATACACCGCCGGGCGCGGCGGGTGTCCGGCGCCCTGCTCAACCTGGACGTCAAGCCCGGCGACCGGATCGCCACCCTGGCCTGGAACACCGCCGACCATATCGAGGCCTGGTACGGCATCATGGGGATCGGAGCGGTGTGCCACACTCTGAACCCCCGTCTGTTTCCGGAGCAGCTGGTCTATATCATCAACCATGCCGAAGACCGGTTCATCTTCGTCGACCTGACATTCGTGCCGCTGCTGAACGCCATCCTGCCGCACTGTCCGACGGTCGAGCGGGTGGTTGTCTTCACCGACCGCGCGCACATGCCCGAAACGCCCCTGCCGGTGGTCGACTGCTATGAGGAGATGATCGAGGCCGCGTCCGAGGACGTCCAGTGGGGCGGCTTCTCGGAAGAGACCGCCTGCGGCCTCTGCTACACCTCGGGCACCACCGGCAATCCAAAGGGGGTGCTCTATTCGCACCGCTCGAACTTCCTCCACACCCTGATGGGTCTGCAGACCACCGTCATGGGCGCGACGCCCAAGGAAGTGATCCTGCCGGTGGTGCCGATGTTCCACGCCAACGCCTGGGGCATCGCCTTCGGCGGCCCTGCGGCGGGATCGAAGCTGGTCATGCCCGGCGCGCGTATGGACGGGGAAGGGATATATGAGTTGCTGGAAAGCGAAGGCGTCACCTTCTCGGCTGCCGTGCCGACGGTGTGGCAGGGGCTCCTGGGCCATGTCCGGCAGAACGGCCTGAAATTCTCGACCCTGCGCCGTGTGCTGATCGGCGGCTCGGCCGTGCCTGAGAGCCTGATCCGCGCGTTCCACGACGAATTCGATATCGAGGTGGTCCAGGGCTGGGGGATGACCGAGACCTCGCCAATCGGCACCCTGTCCAACCTGACGCCGGAGCTGGAAAGCCTGCCCTACGACGAGCAGATCAAATGGCGCGTCAAACAGGGCGTGCCGCCGCTGGGCGTCGAACTGAAGCTGAAGAACTACGCTGGTCAGGAGATGCCTCACGACGGCAAGACCTATGGCCGGCTGATGGTGCGCGGCCCCACCGTGGCAGGCGCCTATTTCAAGGGTGAGGGCGGCGAGATCCTCGACAACGAGGGCTTCTTCGACACCGGCGACGTGGCGACGATCGATGAACATGGCTTCATGCAGATCACCGACCGGGCCAAGGACGTGATCAAGTCAGGCGGCGAGTGGATCAGCTCGATCGAGATCGAGAACATCGCCGTCGGCCACCCCAAGACCGATCTGGCCGCCGTCATCGGCGCCGCCCACCCGAAGTGGGACGAGCGGCCCGTGCTGTTGGTCAAGCTCAAAGAGGGTGAAACCGGCGACAAGGCCGAGCATCTGGACTGGCTCCGGGGCAAGATCGCCAAATGGTGGATGCCCGATGACGTGCTCTTCGTCGATGACATCCCATTGGGCGCCACCGGCAAGATCGACAAGAAGGTGCTGCGCGAGCGCATGAAGGACTATCGCCTGCCCGAGGCCGAGGGCGCGTGAGCGACGAAGGCGCGCGTCCACCATCACAGCCACCGTCCGGATCGCGCGCCGCGCCCCGCGCCGTAGGGCTGTGCCTCCTTGTCGCCTTGGCGGGGCCGCTGGTGGTCGTCTTCGGCATGATGGGCGCGCGCTACGGCGCCTGGCCGGCGGATTTCGGCTATCGCACCCTGGGCCTCAGCGTCGGTCTGGGCCTGACCATCGTCGGCGCCCTGGCCGCGGTGGCGGGTGCGGTCATCGCCTGGCGCGGTGCTCAGCGGTTCTGGGCGCTGGGCCTGGCGGGGCTGGTGAGCGTCCATGCACTGATATTCTTGTGGGCGGCCGGTGAACGGCACCTTCTGGTGACCGAACCGGCGGTGGCGGAAGCCTCGAGCGACTGGGCCGACCGCCCCAGCTTCTCCAGCGCCCTCATGGCCGACCGACGCCGCAATGACGCCAAGGCCCTGTTGACCGAAGGCGAGACCGACTGGTGCCCGGGTCTGGTCACGGTCCCGCGGCAGGTCGCGCCGCATGAGGTTCGGATGGCGCTGGAGCGTGCCGGGTTTCAGGTGATCGGGGTGAGCCCATTTCGCGCCGAGGGCCAGCTCACCAGCTTCTGGTATGGCTTCACCCAGGACGTTGTGGTGCGTATCCGCCCTGGCGCGACCGACGTTCGTGTGGCCGGGCGCGACGATCGCGCCGATGGCGGCTCGGCCTGCGGTCTGGCCAAGAGGGTCGCGGCGGGGCTCAGATAGCCTCCGCCCCGGCCTCCCCGGGAGGGCGGTGTGTCAGCCTCCGGCGCGCGCCCTGGCCCACTTCTCCAGCCAGTGAATGTCATAGTCGCCCGAGAGGATGTCGGGTTCGGCCAGAAGGCGCTGAAACAGGGGGATGGTGGTTTCCACCCCGCCCACGACCATCTCGCCCAGACTGCGCTTCAGCCGTGCAATGCATTCCTCGCGGTCACGGCCGTGAACGATGAGCTTGCCGAT
>CAZITK010000095.1:0-7370 GCA_964542145.1 uncultured Brevundimonas sp. | reverse complement strand
GGCGCCCGCCAGTAGCCGGTGATAGCGCAGCATGTCGAACAGCGGCACCTGGATCACGGCCGCGTTGATCAGGTCCGGCCGCTGAGTCAGGATGGCCCCCATGAACAGCCCGCCCTGAGAGCCGCCCATCACCCCCAGGCGCGGCTGGGAGGTGATGCCCCGCCGGATCAGATCCTCGGCCACGGCCTGGAAGTCCTCGTGGGCCCGCTGGCGGTTCTGCTGCAGGGCCGCCTGGTGCCAGTTGGGGCCAAACTCGCCGCCGCCGCGGGTATTGGCCACCACATAGACCCCGCCCCGCTCCAGCCACAGCTTGCCGACCGTGGCCGAATAGCCGGGCAGGAGCGACTGCTGGAAACCGCCGTAGCCGTAAAGCAGGGTCGGGTTAGACCCGTCCATGGGCATGTCGGCGCGGTGGACGACGAAATAGGGGATCTGGGTCCCGTCCTTCGAGGTCGCCTCGAACTGCTCGATCGTCAGGCCCTCGGCGTCGAACTTCTCGGGAAGGCTCTTGGCCGGGGTCACGGCCGTGGACGCGGCGTCGGCCAGATAGAGGGTCGAGGGCGTCAGATAGTTGGCGGCGGTGACGAACACCCGGTCATCCAGCCGGCTGGCCGAGCCGATGCCCACGGTGACGTTCTCGGGCAGGGCCAGGCGCTCGCGGGTCCAGCCTTGGGCTGTGGGCTGATAGGCATAGACCGCGCCGCGCACGTTTTCATACAGCGCCACCACCATGCGGTTGGCGGTCAGGCGCACGCTCTCAATGGACTCGCGCTCACCCGGCCGGATGACCAGCTCCGGCGAAGAACCTTGCGGATTGGCCAGGAGGTCCGCCAGACTGAAGGCGACCACGTCGCCGGCCTGGAACCTATTGCCCTGGCCGTCGGTCCAGTCCTGGTCCGTGGTCAGGATCATCCGCTCGCCCAGGAGACCGTTGATCGAGCTCTTCTCCGGCAGATTCAGAGGAACCACGCCCGTCTCGGTCAGAACCAGAGTGTCCGTCTCATAGAAGGTGCGGCCGCGATTGATCAGCACGGCTTTGATGACGCCGTCGTTGTCGCGCAGGGTGTAGGCGCTGGACGAGACGTCGGCCTTCTCTCCGCGGAAGACCTCGACCGCGTCGCTCGGCGCCTGGCCGCGCAAGAGGCGCCGCACCGTCATGGGATAGCCGCTGTCGGTCAGGGTGCCGGGCCCGAAGTCCTGGGCGATCAGCAGGGTGTTCTGGTCGATCCAGGTCACGCCGCCCTTGGATTCCGGCAGAGAAAAACCGCCCTCGACGAACTGGCGCGTCTCCCGGTCGAATTCGCGCGTGACCACCGCGTCCTTGCCGCCGTCGGACAGGAACACCAGGCAGCGGCGGTTGTCGGGGGCCAGGCAGGACGAGCCCTTGTAGACCCAGTTCTTGCCCTCGACCTCGGCCAGGGCGTCGATGTCAAGGATGGTGTCCCATTGGGGATCGTCAGTCAGATAGCTGTCGACCGAAGTGGTCCGCCAGATCCCCCGGACGTGGTTGGCGTCCTGCCAGAAATTGTCGACCACCTCACCCGCCGAGGTGCGGACCAGGCCCGGCATGGGGATGCGGTCCCGCGATTCCACGATGGCCAGGGCCTGGTCGTAGAAAGCCTGATAGCGCGGGTCGCCCTGGAGCGTGCCCAGCGAGCGGGTGTTCTGGGCCTCGACCCATTCCATGACCCGCTCGCCCTCGATGTCCTCCAGCCAGATATAGGGGTCGTCCGAGGCCGCCGGGATGGACGCGGGAGCGGAAGGGACTGCGGCGTCCTGGGCCATGGCGGCTCCCGAGAGGCTGAGGGCGGCGGCGAGGGCCGAGGCGGAAACGAGGCTGCGGATCATCGGATGACCAATTCTGGAAAGGAAGCGACGACCCTAGTCAGACCGGGGCGCGGCGAAAAGTTACCGGCTTGTAATGTCTTAGCGGCCGTCGTCCGGAATGCACAGGATTTCGCCGCACGCCTTGCAGTGGACGGCGTCAGGATCGTGACGCCGCAAGCCGCAGGTCGCACAGGGAAAGCGCACCTTGTGTGGGCGAAACAGAGTCTGGGCCAGGCGGATGAACAGGGTGATCCCCACCAGCATGATCCCGATCGACAGGATGCGACCCCAGGCGCCCGGCAGGGTTATGTCGCCGTAGCCCGTGGTCGTCAGCGACGTGACCGTGAAATAGAGCGCATCCAGATAACCCCTGATGCCGCCCTGCCCCAGGAAGCCGGCGTAGACGAACCCGGTGGCCACGAAGACGAAGGTGACCAGGCTGGCCAGGGCCTTGGACACGTCCTCCACGCGGGTGTCGTCGAACCGGCGGCCGACGGTGCGCCAGAACACCTCCGAATGGACCAGGCTCCACAGCCGAACGATCCTCAGGAAGCCCAGATTGGCCAGCCAGGCGGGAAACAGCAGGGTGATCAGGACGAAGACATCAACCCACACCACCGGGCGCTTGGCCCAGTCCCGAACGTCCGTATAGGCAAGGCAGCGGGCAATCAGGTCCGCCGCCAGGACCGCCGCGATGGCGTAGTCGAGCGCATAGAAGGCCCAGCCCGCCGCCCTGAGCAAGGGCGTCGCCAGGAAGAAGGCTATGATGGCGATGTCGACGGCGATTACCGCCAGGCGGAAGCGAACCGCCGGGGGCGCCATGCCGTGATAGAGATAGCGCAGGCGCGCCCTCAGCCTCAGCCCCTCGGCCCGGCCTGGCAGGCGTTCGGGCGGCGGGGCATCGCGAAGACGCGCGGCCTGGCCGGCCGTGATGGCGTCAGCGGATTGCGCGATGCGCGCGTCGGCGGATCCAGGGCGCGAAGCTGCCTCGCTCATGCACCACGGTTAGCGCGCCCGGACGTGCGCGTCATCAAGGGAAACACGCTTGGGCGCCGCACCTGCGCGCCCTATGTTGGCCGCCGATGCGAACAGCCTTCATCAAGATGAACGGGGCCGGCAACGACTTCGTCGTGGTCGAGGCTCTGGACCGCCCTTTCGCCCCCAGCGAGGCCGAGGCGCGCGCCATCGCCGACCGCGAGACGGGCGTGGGCTGCGACCAGCTGATCGCCATCGAGCCCTCGGCGGTGGCCGACGCCTTCATGCGGGTGTGGAACGCTGACGGCGGCCAGGTCGAGACCTGCGGCAATGCGCTTCGCTGCGTCGGCTGGACCCTGATGCGCGCGACGGGCCGGGACCGGGTCAGGATCGAAACCCTGGCCGGTGTGGTCGAGGCCCGTGCCGCACAGGGCGACGAGATCACGGTCGACATGGGCCGGCCGCGCCTGGACTGGCGCGATATTCCCCTGGCCGAGGAGATGGACACCACCGGCGTCGAACTGCAGATCGGCCCCATAGACGCCCCGGTGCTGCATACGCCGGGCGCCGTCTCCATGGGCAATCCCCATGTGGTGTTCTTCCCGGACTTCACACCGGACGACGCCTTCGTGCGCGGCTCGGGCTCTCTGATCGAGCATCACCCGCTGTTTCCGGAAGGGGTCAATGTCGGATTCGCCCATGTCGAAAGCCTGGATCACATCCGCCTGCGTGTCTGGGAGCGCGGCGCGGGCCTGACCCGGGCCTGCGGCACAGGGGCCTGCGCCGCTCTGGTCGCTTCGGCCCGACGGGGCAAGACCCACCGCCTGGCCAGGGTGGCGGTCGACGGCGGCGAACTGATCATCAACTGGCAGGTCGAGACGGATCGGGTGCTGATGACCGGTCCGGTCGCGATCGAGCGGACCGGCCTGCTATAGGCGCGTGGTCAGGGCCGCGGGATCGGGTCGCGCCCGTTCCAGCGGCGGCTCGGCGGCCGTTCCCAGGTGGATGAAGCCGGCGATGCGCTCGCCCTTCCCCGCCCCGAACAGGGCTGTGGCGTCGGGCGCGTAGCTGTACCAGTCGGTGATCCAGTTGGCGGCCCAGCCCATCGCGTCCGCCGCTTGGATCAGGTTCATACACACCGCCCCGGCCGACAGCTCCTGCTCCCACGCTGGCACCTTGTGGCCGGGCGTGGGGGTGGAGACGACCATGATCGTCACCGGCGGATTGACCAGCTTGGCCAGAACGGCGCGGGCCTTGTCCGGCTTGGGTTGAGCCCCGGCCAGGAGCTCGAGCCGATGGCCGATGGCGGCGCGAGTCTTGGCCGAGAGGACGACGAAGCGCCACGGCGCGAGCTTTCCGTGGTCGGGCGACCGGGCCGCCAGGGCGATCAGCGCGTCCACCTCGGCGTCGGCCGGACCCGGCGCGGCCAAGGTCTGGGCGGGACAGGAACGGCGGCGCGCCAGGCGACGGATGGCCTCTTCAGAGCGTTCCGGGGTCGGCAGGGCGTCACCGAGGACGGGAAGGTCGAGATTCATTCGCAATATCTAGGGGCAGGTTCACCCGGGCGCCACATGTCGACTGAGGCGCCGCCGTGGCGACGGCCTTGCGCACCCGCCTGTTGGCGCGGGACAATAGCTTCAGTCGGCTGGCGCGCGGAGGCCGTCCCGCCCGCAGCGACCGGATTGGCCCGAGGAGGACGCATGGCCCAGCTGAAGTCCAATGAGCAGACCCCCGATCTGTGGACTCGTCTGCGCGACAGCGCCGCAGAGGCGGCGGCGGGCGAACCGCTGCTGGGCTCGCTGCTGCACGCCACCCTGCTGTCGCACAACAGCCTGGCGGCGGCGCTCAGTTTCCAGATCGCCCGTAAGCTCGGAGATTCGGAACTCGGCGTCATGAGCGTGCGCGAGGTCTGTCTGGAGGCCTTTGCGGCCGACCCCGCCATCATCGCTGCCGCCGAGGCCGACCTGGCGGCGGTTGAAGAGCGCGATCCGGCGATCCGCTCCCTGCTCCAGCCATTCCTGTTTTTCAAGGGCTATCAGGCGCTGCAGGCGCATCGCGTGGCCCACTGGCTGTGGGATCGTGAGCGCCACACCCTGGCGCTTCATTTCCAGAGCCGGGTATCGGAACTGTTTCAGCTGGACATCCATCCGGCCGCGAAGATCGGCTCGGGCGTCTTCCTCGACCACGGCACCGGCATCGTCATCGGCGAGACGGCGGTGATCGGCGACGAGGTGTCGATGCTGCACGGCGTGACCCTGGGCGGCACGGGGGCCGAGCGCGGCGACCGCCACCCCAAGATCGGCAAGGGGGTGCTGATCGGGGCCGGAGCCAAGGTGCTGGGCAATATCCGGGTCGGCGACTACGCCAAGGTGGCCTCGGGCTCGGTGGTGCTGAAGCCGGTGCCCGCCGGCTGCACCGTGGCCGGAGTGCCGGCGCGGGTCGTGGGCGGACCCGTGGAGGCCAGCCCGGCCCGCACGATGGATCACACCCTGGCCGACGTGGTCTATGACTTCGTGATCTGATGCCGACCGATCACGGGTTGGTACGAGGCGCGGATCGCGGTTGACGCTCCCCTCCCGCACACCCCAAGTTGCGCGGGGGGACTTTTCCGCGAGGGGGGGGGTGATCATGAGGCTTCTGAAAATCGCCGCCGCCACCGCTCTGACCATGGGCGTGGCCGGCATGTCGCCCCCGCGGACCTGTGCGACCGCGAGTTCGTGCGGGCCGGCTATGACGCCTGCATGACCGCCTGGATGAACGATACGTCCCCGGGGCGCGACTGGGCGTATTCGCATTGCCTGAACAGTTGTCTGGACGACAACGGCAACGTTTGTCAGCGAGACGTCTGACGTTCTCAGTTCTTCATCGGCATGAACCTGGCCATTATCGCCTCCACCGTCGCTTTGATTGCGACGGCCACGTCGGTGCATCCTGCGACGTCGGGGCCACAAACCCTGGTTGATCTCGCTGACCGCTACTGTATCGGCCCGGACGGGGATCACGAATTGACCTGGGCGCAGGCGGTTCGAGACGGCATGACGCCTCTGGAGCCCAATGACTTTCAGGGCCTGCGCCTGCCTGGCGCGCGGGGGCTGTGAGGCTTCACCCACACCCTCGCCGGGGTGGAGGTTCGGCTTCTCACGGCGCACAACGCCATTGGGGGAGGCGGCGCCGGGCTGACCTTCTACAAGATGTGCTGGGTCAGCGCCGAGCCGATGGACCGGCGTCCGGTTGATCGGACCTTACAGCGCGACCTGGGCATGCGCGGCTTTCGTCAGGAAGGCGCGCGCATGTTCGCCTGGATCCCGCGCGAGCATGGATCGACACGGGCCGTGAGCCGCCGCGAATGGCAGGTAAGGGGCCAGGCCCTCTCGCGGGACGAGGGCATGCGGGCGGTGCTGGTCAACGATCGGCTGAGCATGGTCTCGGTCGCCTATATGACCCCCAACACCGACTGCGTCGGCGTCACCCGCCGATGGACGGTCGAGGGATGCTGAACGTCGACGGCAGCGGCGCGTTTGTAATCGGCCGCCGGCCTGACTAGGGTCCGCCGCTTCATCCGCACAGAGGCCCGCCCGTGAACGAGACCGACATCAAGCGCATCGAGACCCACCTCAAGCGCACCTTCAACACCGGCGGCATCCACCTGAAGGCCCGGCCCAAGCCGAACGATTCCGCCGAGGTCTATGTCGGCGACGAGTTCATCGGCGTGGTCTTCAAGGACGAGGACGACGACGGCAGCTTCATGTTCGAGATGGCCATCCTGGCCGAGGACCTGCCGCCGATCTGACCGTCGGCTTCACTTCCTGCCGACCAAGGCGCCCAGCAGCTTGCCGAAGATGCCCTTCTTCCTGGGCTGGTCCTCCGGCGCCGCTTTCCCGAGCGCATTTGTCGGCTCGGTCGCCGTCGCGGCACGGCGGGTGACCGGGGCCTCGGGCTTGGCTGTCGCCGGTTTGGCCGCGCGCGTGATCGCTGCTTTGGCGGCACCAGGCTTGGCCTTCTTTGCGGCGGCTGACTCACGGGTGGCCGCAGGCTTGGTCGCGGCCGACTTGGCGGCGGATGCGGCCGTCGTCGCCCGGGGCTTTGCCGCAGGCTTGGCCGCAGCTCCGCCCTTGGCCGCCGAGGCCGCTGTTGACGGTCTGGCGTGGGTCGCGACGACAGCGGGTTCGGTCGCTGGCTTCGGCCTGGCCGCAGACTTCGTGGCCGTCGTCTTCACATTCGCAGCGCTCGACTTCGGCGCGGCTTTCGGCTTGGAAGCGGCAGAGGCCGACTTCGGCTTGGATGGTGCTTTGGCCATGATATCCCCGACCCCTGAGATGATGGACGGCCCCGCCGGGCCCGTTCGAATCGCGATGATAGCGGTGTTTGGCCGATGACCGAAACCGCCCTTCAGATCGTGGCGCGCGGCCCCCGCGCCGACGCCGAGGCCGCCGCCGCCCGCATCGACGCCGACCCGCTGCTGGAAGGCGCCACCTACTCCATCCTGGAGGAGGACGAGGATCGGGGCGTCTGGCGCATCGACGCCTTTCCCAGCGACAATGATGAGGCCAGGGGGATCGAGGCGCGCC
>CAZITK010000094.1:0-7435 GCA_964542145.1 uncultured Brevundimonas sp. | reverse complement strand
CGCGCATCGAGCCGGAATTGTCGAGCAGCAGGGTCACCACCGTGTCGCGGAACGGGCTCTCGCTCTCGGCCTTGAAGCTGAGCGGCGCGGTGGGGTCGGTGATGATCCGGGTCAGGCGGGCGGTGTCCAGCACCCCCTCCTCCAGATCGAAGGTCCAGCTGCGGTTCTGCTGGGCCAGAAGGCGGCGTTGCAGCTTGTTGGCCAGCCGCGCCACGATGGAGGACAGAACCGCCAGCTGCTGGTCCAGCAGGGCGCGCAGACGCGTCAGTTCGTTCGGATCGCACAGCTCGGCGGCGTCTATCGTCTCGTCGAAGGCGGTGGTGTAGGCGCGGTAGGGCTGGACCGCACGGCCATCGTCGCCGGTGCGCCCGCGGTTGGGCTGGTCGCCCTCGGCCAGCTCGGGCGCCTCATCGGACAGATCGACGTCGGCCTCGGCGGGCACGCCGTCGGACCGGCGCTCGGTGTCGTCGCCCTCGGCCTTCTCGGGGGTCTGGCCGTCCATCGACTGGCCGCCATCGTCGGCGCCGTCGTCCTCGTCCTGATCCTCGTCCGAACCGTCGGGCTCCTGCGGATCGGGCTGGTCCTCGCCTTCATTGTCCGAGGCGTCGTCGCCGTCCGCGTCGCCGGGGTCGAGATCGAGCGCGCGCAGCACCGTCTTCAGCGCCGTCGCGAAGGACGCCTGGTCGCCGGCGGCATCGGCCAGGGCGTCGAAGGCCGGCCCAGCCCGCCGCTCAAGGTCGCCGCGCACCAGATCCAGCAGGGCGCCGGGCCCGTCCTTGATCCGCTCGCCCGTCAGCCGCTCGCGGGCCAGCAGCGCCGCCGTTTCCGCCAGCGGCGCCCGCTCGGCGTCGGTGACGCGCAGCGCGCCCATCCGCTCCAGCCGCGTGGTCAGAGCCGCGTCCATATTGGCGCGCACGCCCTTGAGATTGGATGCCCCCACCGTCTCGACCCGGGCCTGCTCCATGGCCTCGAACACCTCGGCGGCCTGAGGGTCCGAGGGCATCAGCCGGGCGTGCAGCGACTCATCATGATTGGCCAGACGCAGGGCCATGCGATCGGCCGCGCCCCGGATGGCCGCGCTCTCCGCCTGGGAGGGCGTGCGCGGCGGATGCGGCAGGGTCAGGACGCCGTTCGATAGACGTGGCCCGTCCGGCCCGAAGGCGACCTCCAGTTCGGCCTGTTCAGCCAGAGCGCGCGCGGCGTGGGCCAGGGCGCGCTTGAACTGTTCCTGGGGCGTGTCGACGGCCATCAGCACGGCTTAGCGCGCGACCGTGCCAGGCGAAAGGCCGACCTCAGCCTTCGGCGGCGGCCTTCTTGGCCGCGGCGGCGTCCACGCCCTTCTTGATCAGGTCGGCGGCCTCGGCGGCGTCGGCCCAGCGGTGGACCGTGACCGTCTTGTCCTTCTCCAGGTCCTTGTAGCGGGTGAAGAAGTGCTCGATCTGTTCGATCAGGATGGCGGGAAGCTGACGATAGCTGGCGATGTTGGAATAGAAGGGATTCAGCTTGTCGACCGGCACGGCCAGAATCTTCTCGTCGCCACCGGCCTCGTCGGTCATCATGAGGGCTCCGATCGGGCGCGCGCGGATGATGCAGCCCGGAACCACCGGCGTCGGATTGATCACCAGGACGTCGCAGGGATCGCCGTCATCCGACAGGGTATGGGGCACGAAACCGTAGTTTCCAGGGTAGTACATGGCGGTGTGCAGAAAGCGATCCACGAACAGCGCGCCGCTGTCCTTGTCCATCTCGTACTTGACCGGCAAACCCCCTTGCGGAATCTCGATCACCACGTTCACGTCCCAGGGCGGGTTTGGGCCGACAGGGATGGCGTCGAGGTTCATGGCGGTTCACTCTTGTGCAACTGCGAAACGGGGAGGCCGCCCTGATAGGCCGCTCCGCCGTTCACCTCAAGCGTCGAGAAGGCCCAAGCCATGCCGATGATCGGCCCCCTGACCGTGCTGGACGCAGCCGCGCTCGGGCTCTTCCTGGCCTGCTGGCTCGCCTATGATTCCGTCCTCAGAGCCCTGGCGCGCCGCAACGGCACCCTGAACTCCGATATGAGGGTGGTGCGCGGCGCCTGGATGCGCGCCATGACCGGCCGGGAGGCGCGCATCGTCGACAGCCAGTTGATGGGCCATTCCATCAATTCCGCCTCCTTCTTTGCCTCGGCCAATCTGCTGCTGATCGCGGCGGTTGCGGGGGTGCTGTTCGGTGGCGAGGCGGCGCTGCGCGGTGTGGCCGAGGTGTCGGCTCAGGAGGCGCCGCTGGACCTGATCGAGGTCAAGCTGGGGCTGATCACCCTGTGTCTGGTGCGCGGCTTGATGGATTTCATCTGGTCGATCCGCCAGTTGAACTACACGCTCGCCGTCATCGGCGCGGCCCCGGACGAGGGGCCGGATCGCGAGACCTACGCTCAAGCCGCCGGCGACCTGATCAACCCGGCGATGGCGGCCTTCGCCCAGGGCGTGCGCGCTTATTATTTCGCCCTGGCGGCGGGGGCCTGGATGTTTGGACCGACGGCGTTGGCCGCCGCCGCGGCAGGGGTCACCGCCATGCTGGTCTGGCGCCAGCTGTACTCCGGCCCGGCCAAGGCGATCGAGCGGCTGAGGCACGAATTGGCGAAAAAGCCTCACAGGCTCGACGACGACCGTGATACCCCTTGATCGCACTTGCGAAATGACGCCTTGACGATTTGTGCGCTGCAACCTAGCTTGAGTTTGACGCTTTCGGGCGTCTGCCCTTTTTGGGCGTTTCCTCCCTATCGACTTCAACCGCGGCCCCGGCCGCGGTTTTTTTCTGCCCTGCGTCAGGCGAAGGGCCGGTTAACTATCTGCTTTAACGTAGGAAATGCTCCGCTTTGGGAACCGCGGCAGCAATCGGCGGTTTTTCATTCTGGATCGCACAGGATGAGCCCCATGAGCCCGCGCAAGTTCCAGCTGGTATGCCGCCGTCTCGAAGCCTTGGGCGATGGGTTGAACGACGCCGAACTGCTGGAGGTCGCTGACATCTTCCATGAACAGTTGCGTGCGCGGCGGGCCGTCCGCCATCGCCATCCGACCTTGGCGCCCGAGCTCCGATCCTTCCTGAACGGCTGAGCCTTCGCTTGCCCGGCGCCGTCCGGCTCTCTAGGTTCCAGCCCCTTCGATAACAGGCGTCCAGGCAGCCGATGGCGATCCATTATCTCGAGTTCGAAAAGCCCATCGCGGAACTTGAGGCCAAGATCGAGGAGCTGACCTTGCTTGCCCCTTCGGCCGGCTCGTTCGAGACCGAGATCGAGGGTCTGCGGCGAAAAGCCGATCAGCTTCGCAGGAAGACCTACGCCGAGTTGGATCCGTGGAAGAAGACCATGGTGGCCCGGCACCCACAGCGGCCGCATTTCATCGACTATGTCGCCGGCCTCTTCGAGCACTTCACCGAGCTGCGCGGCGACCGCCAGTTCGGCGACGACCAGGCCATCCTGGGCGGCCTGGCCCGTTTCCGGGGACGACCGGTCGTGGTCCTGGGCCACGAGAAGGGCCACGACACAGCCACCCGCCTGACCCACAACTTCGGCATGGCCAGGCCCGAGGGCTATCGCAAGGCGGTGCGGCTGATGGACCTGGCCGACCGCTTCGGCCTGCCGGTGCTCAGTTTCGTGGACACGGCCGGCGCCTATCCGGGGCTGGGGGCCGAGGAGCGCGGCCAGGCCGAAGCCATCGCCCGCTCGACCGAGCGCGGACTCACCCTGGGCGTGCCGATGATTTCAACCATCACCGGCGAGGGCGGCTCGGGCGGCGCGATCGCCCTCGCCGCCGCCAACCGCGTGCTGATGCTGGAACACTCCATCTATTCGGTGATCTCGCCGGAGGGCGCTGCCTCCATTCTCTGGCGCGACGGCGCCCGGGCCAAGGACGCCGCGGCCGCCATGAAGATCACGGGGCCGGACCTGCTGAAGCTCGGCATCGTAGACCGCGTGATCGAGGAGCCGGTCGGCGGCGCCCATGCCGATCGCCAGGCCGCCATCACCAATCTGGGTGACGTGCTGAACGAGGAACTCCAGGCCCTGGACGGCCTCGACGCCGCGGGTCTGAAGCGTCAGCGGGCGGATCGATTCTACGCGATCGGGCGAACGCCTCATTAACCAATGATCCACGGGCTCGGCCCATGGTGAAAGCGTCCGCGCGCATCGGCGCGGCGGGGAGGCCCAGGCGCGTGAGTGGTATCGGTGAAACCTTGCGCGCCAGCGCGGTGATCAATCTGTCCAAGGCCGTGGTCATGGTGGTGGATGACGAGCCATTCTCGCTTGCCTTGACGGTCCAGTCGCTGTCGGGATTCGGCGCCCAGGTGCGCTTCGCCTGTGCGACAGCGGCCGAGGCGCTGAGCATCCTGGAGGAGGAGGTGGTCGATCTGATCGTGGCCGACTGCGAAATGCCGGGCATGGATGGCTATGACATGGTCAAGACCCTGCGCTCGGCCAAGCGCGAGCCCAACTCCTACACGCCGGTGATCATGACCGCCGGGCACGTCAAGAAGTCCAAGGTGATCAAGGCGCGCGATTGCGGCGCCAACTTCCTCGTCACCAAGCCTTTCAGCCCGGCCACCCTTTTGGAGCGCATTGTGTGGGCCGCTCGCGACAGCCGACCATTCCTACAGGCCGGCGACTATTTCGGACCGGATCGACGCTTCAAGGATGAGGGGCCGCCCTCGAGCGGCGAGCGACGCTGGAACGGCTCGGCCGCGGCGCCCTCGGCGGAGACTTCTCCAGAAAATCTTCAAAGAGCACCAGCATGAGCGTCGTCACCTGGGTCCGCAGAAAATCCCGTCTGGCCACCCTGGTCAACGCCCCGGGCGGGGTCAGTATCGGGGTGGCTCTTCGCCAGGCGGACTCGAACCTGGCGCCCATGCGCCAGCAGGGCATGGACGTCATCAACGAACGGCTGAAGGAACTGACCGCCATTCGCCATGAGGACGGCCCGATCGACACCCGGGTCGAGCGCGCCTACCGCGCCAGTTCGGCCATCCTCGACGCCGCCTCCCCGTTTGAGATCGCCCATGTCTCCAAGGCCGCCCATAATCTTTGTGAGATCGCCGACAACCACGGCAAGGGCCAGCCCTTCGACTGGCGCGTGGTCGATGTGCATGTTCGCGCCATGAGCCTGCTGATGAGCCTGCCCACGGACGCCGCCGCCGCGCGCGACGAGGTGTTGGCCGGACTGTATAAGGTGGCCGTAAAGCAGGGCGTCGAGATCAAGACCTAGCGGGGGCTAGCCACCCGCCCGGGCGCCCCGCGTCTGCTTGCGCCACAGGGCCGCATATTCGCCGCCGACCCGGGCGACCAGCTCGACGTGCGAGCCGCGCTCGATCACCCGGCCGTCCTTGAGCACCAGGATCAGGTCGGCGTCGGCGATGGTCGACAGTCGGTGCGCCACCACCAGGGTGGTGCGGCCCTGGCGCGCCTTCCTCAAGGTCCGTTGGATCGCCGCTTCCGTGCGGCTGTCCAGCGCACTGGTCGCCTCGTCAAGGATCAGGATGCGCGGGTCGGCCAGCAACGCCCGGGCGATGCCGACACGCTGGCGCTCGCCGCCCGACAGTTTCAACCCACGCTCGCCCACCCGCGTCTCAAGCCCCTCCGGCAGGGCGCCGAGGAAATGGTCCAGTTCGGCGGCCTCGGCCGCCCCCCAGATTTCGGCCTCGGTCGCCTCGGGCCGTGCGAAGGCGATGTTGGCCCGGATCGTGTCGTTGAACAGGGCCACATCCTGCGGCACCAGGGCGATGGCTTGCCGAAGCGACGCTTGCGTCACCTGGCGCAGGTCCACGCCGTCCAGGATGACCCGACCCGCCTGGGGGTCAAGCAGGCGCAGCGCCATCTTGACGATGGTCGACTTGCCCGCGCCCGATGGCCCGACCAGGGCGACGGTCGTGCCGGGCCTGGCCTGGAAGGACACGTCCGAGAGGCCGCCCGAACGCGCGTCGTGGCGGAAACCGACGCTCTCGAACACCAGATCGCCGCCTCGGTCGTCGGTGGGGCGCGGCAGGTCGACGGCGTCGGCCGCATCGGCGACGGCTGGCCTCTGGCGCGTGACCTTCAGCATCTCCTCCATGTCGATGAACGATTGGCGCACCTCCCGATAGGCGAAGCCGAGAATGTTCAATGGGGCGTAGAGCGAAATCAGGATCAGAACGGCGGCCGTCACATCTCCGGGCCCCATGCGGCCGGCCAGCGCCTCGTAACCGGCCATCACCGCCATGACGCCGAGGCCCACATTCATCACTGTGGCCTGGATCATGTTGAGCATGGCCAGGGAGCTGTTGGCCTTCAACGCCGCCTCGCCATAGGTGGTCAAGGCCCGATGGTAGCCCGCGGCGGCGCGGGTCTCGGCGCCGAACGACTTGACTGTCTCGTAGTTCAGCAGGGAATCAACCGCCAGTCCGGCGGCCTCGGAATCCGCCGCGTTCATCACCCGTCGGTGCTCCAGCCGCCAGTTGGAAAGGGCGAAGGTCGAAACGGCGTAGACCACCACCACCACCACCGCCACCGCACCGAACCGCCAGTCATAGGCCCCCGCCAGCACCCCAGCCGCCAGGATCAGCTCCACCCCGGTGGGAACCAGGTTGAACGCCAGAACGCGCAGGAGAAAGTCAACCGCGCGGGACCCCCGCTCGACCGTGCGCGACAAGGCGCCCGAGCGTTTGGTCTGATGGAAGTCCAGCGACAGGTTCAGCGCATGGGCGAAGGTTTCGGCGGCCGTGGTGCGCTGGGCGGCCTGCCGCACCGGCGCGAAGATGACATCTGATATCTGGGGGGCGGCGCTGGACAGCAGGCGGATGAAGGCCCAGCCGACCGCGAAGGCGGCGAACCCGGCGGCCAGGCCTACCCCGGCTCCTTGATCCGCCGCCAGACGATTGACCGCAGCCCCCAGGGCCAACGGCGCCAGCACGCCGAGCGCCTTGCCCGCCAGGGTCAGCAGGATGGCGGCCGTCAGGCGCAACCTCAACTGCGGCGCGTTCGACCGGCCGACAAGATGGTAGAGATCGCGCAGGGCGGTCCAGGTGTTTGCCGCCTCCGACGGGGGCGCGACTCCCGCCATCTGGGCTCGCGCCTCCATGCTTCCCCTGCCTCGCCCGCCAACGCCTCTTGCCATGGCGCCTATATGGCGGGGCTGTCGTGGTGAGCCAAATCGCGCTCAGCCTAGTCGGTTCAGCGCAACCAGATAGACCTCCGAACTGTCCTTTCGGCTGGAGCTCGGCTTGACGTATTTCACCGTTTCGAAGCCGGCGCGCAGCTCGGCCAGGACGCCGCCGGCGTCACCCCCCTGGAAGTTCTTGGTGACGAAGGCGCCGCCGGGTTTCAGCGTCCTCAAGGCGAACTCGGCGGCGATTTCGATCAGGGCGATGATCTTGAGGTGATCGGTCTGGCGATGGCCGATGGTGTTGTGGGCCATGTCCGACAGCACCA
>CAZITK010000093.1:7266-7452 GCA_964542145.1 uncultured Brevundimonas sp. | reverse complement strand
GGGCGGTGATCGAGAACGCGATCGGCGGCTGGGGCGACGACACCCTGATCGGCAATGAGGTCGCCAACATCCTGGATGGCGGCACGGGCGCCGACTACATGGCAGGCGGGCGCGGCAACGACACCTATATCGTCGACAACGTGGGCGACGTGATCTTCGAGGCGGCCAACGAGGGTATCGACCACG
>CAZITK010000093.1:3791-7166 GCA_964542145.1 uncultured Brevundimonas sp. | reverse complement strand
TCTTCGCCTCGGTCAGCTATGCGCTGAGGGTCAATATCGAGAACCTGACCCTGACGGGCTCGGGCGACATCAACGCCACCGGCAACCGCCACGCCAACAGCCTGTACGGCAACAGCGGCGACAACATCCTGGATGGCCGGGGCGGGGCCGACTACATGGCCGGCGGCAAGGGCGACGACACCTATATCGTCGACAACATCGGCGACGTGATCTTCGAGGCGGCCAACGAGGGTATCGACCACGTCTTCGCCTCGGTCAGCTATGCGCTGAGGGTCAATATCGAGAACCTGACCCTGACCGGCGCGGGCCATATCGACGCCGTCGGCAACCGCCACGACAACATCCTGGTCGGCAACGGCGGGAACAACGCCCTGGACGGCCGGGGAGGCGACGACATCCTGATCGGCGGGCTGGGCCAGGACATCCTGACCGGCGGGGCGGGTCGCGACACCTTCGTGTTCCAGTCGATCCATGACTCCGCCGTCGCGGCCCCGGACCGCATCACCGACTTGGAAGCCCACGACATCATCGACCTCAGCCGCATCGACGCCGACGCCACCCGCGCGGGCGATCAGGCCTTCACCCTGGTGGACGCCTTCACCAACCAGGCCGGACAGGCCACCCTGACCTATGCGAACGGCGTGACCTGGCTCAACCTCGACGTCAACGGCGACGGCGTCTCCGACTTCCTCCTCGCCATCGACGGCAACCACATGAACCACACCGGATGGGCCTGGTGAGGCGCGGGCGAGGGCCCCACTGACCCGCTAGGCGGGTCGTTTGGATTAAGCTCCCGCAAGCCAGCGGTCTGAATACCACTTCAGCCAGCGCCGGTCGGGCTGAGACGATGTCGGTTTAGCGAAACTCGACCTCCGCCTTGCCGCCCAGGTCGGGCGTATCATGAGTGGCGTTGGCCTTGGCGATTTCCCAGGCGAACTTGACCGGACCGGCCTTGGACAGCCAGACATGGGCGTCGTCCAACTGGAACCGCAACAGCGTCAGGCGCGGGTCGTCCTTGCCGTCCGGATACCAAGCGGCGACCACAGGGTTCCAGTAGCGCTCCATGCGCTCGCGATCAAAATGCTCCTCTAGACGGCCGCCCAGACAGGCGTAGAGGTCGTCGGTGACCAGGCAGAACATGGCGGCATGCCCCGAGCCCACGTCCTTGACCAGATCAGTATCGCGATAAGTGAAAAACCACAGCTCGCGCGCACCTTCTTCGGCATAGGCGGTCATCGGTTGCATGTGACGAGGCTTGCCGCCGGCCACGCCCAACATGCCGATTTTCTGGTCCTTGAGCGTCCTCCAGAGTCCAGCTTCGGCCTTGGCGGGATCGAGGGCGTCGGACATGACGGTATTCCTTGCGACGATTGAACGGGACCAGTTCAACCCCGGCGCCACGCGCCTGTTCCCGCCCGCACATCATGCTGTACCGAACGTTGAGCCTCACTGGACCGCGCCTGGCAAAACCGGTCTCGGGCTAGCGTCGCCCGACCATCTCAGGCCCGGTAGGAACGCCCGCCAGATTGAGCAGGTGGACGACCAGGAACAGCACCGCCACCACCGATACCAGCATGAGGAAACGCCATGGGGCCATGCGCGGCCCGCGATGGATGTCGATCGGCCGCGCGCCGCGCCAGGCCGAAAGACCGGCGAGGCCCGCAAAAGCCACGGTTAGGGCGAGGGTCCATTCCAGGCTCATGGTGTGTTTGAAGTGGGCCGCCGCCGATCCTCTCGCAAGCGCCCCGGAGTCTTGCTGAAGGGTTAAGCCTTTACCTGCCGTTAACCAAAACAGGACGAGACCGGAGACGGGAGACGCATCTGTCCACAGGTCTTCGCAAGTCTAGCTACATCTTGCGGTTAACCACGAGTTTACACCCCAGATTTGGACCGCTAGCGTCCACGCCATGGGTCGGGAGGCGAATCGGTGAGCGCAGCGTCGCCTTGGAGCGTCAAGGGCATTGATCCCAAGGCGCGGGAGATCGCCAAGGATTTGGCGCGCCGATCCGGGATGACGCTGGGTGACTGGCTCAATCAGATCATTCTCGAGGACGGAGACGACGACGTCATTCCCATGCCGCGTCGCGTCATGTCGGACCTAGGCCAGGAACGCCGCGGCCGGGCCCGCCGGCTGGACGACGCCTATCCGCGGCATGACGAGCGTGAAGACGCCTATCACCGCCTGACCGCCCAGATGGACGCCCTTGCGGCGCGACTGGAGGGCGCCGAGCATCGCTCGACCCTCGCCATCGCCGGGGTCGATCAGGCGGTGACAGGTCTGGTGCGTCGCCTCGACGGTGAAGAGGAAGCCCAGGCTGACCACAAGGCCCGGCTGGACGAGATCGCCGAGGAACTGCGCGCCGGTCATCGTCGCCTGCGCCAGATGGAGGATCGGGTCGGCCCCGAAACCGAGGCCGGCTTCAAGAAGGTCGAGAGCGCCATCGGTTCAGTCACCGGCCGCCTCTATGACGTCGAAGAGCGTCAGCGGCTGGCGCTGGGTGAGATGCGGCAGCGCATCGATCAGGTCGAGACCGCGGCGACGCGCGCCAGATCCGCAGCGTCCCACGACATCCTGGAGAAGGTCGGGGCGCAAGTCAGCGCCCGACTGGACGCGGCTCAGTCGCGGACTTCCGACGCTCTGCGCGCCCTGGAGCAGTCCTTCGCCCAGTTGGACCAGCGTCTGCGCACCGCCGAGGGTCGGATTGAGCCGGACGGCGCCCGCGACGCGGCCCGATTCGAGAAGCTGGCCGAAAGCCTGACCCGCCAGGTCGAGCAGAACCGCGAAGAGATGATGCGTCGTCTCGACGTCGCCTCGACCGAGAACCGACTGGACCGGATCGAGCGGGCGGTTGCAGGGCTGACGGACCAGTTGGCGACGTCCGAGCGGCGCTCGGCCCAGGCTGTAGAGGCCATGGGCCGCGAGATCGTCCGGATCGCGGAGAACCTGGATCAGAGGCTGAAGCAGTCGGACGAAGAGGTCAGCGCTCGTATACGAGTCGAGATGCGCGAGGCCAGCGAGGGCGTGAACCGCAAGTTCGGCCGCGCCCTTGAAGCCTTGGGCGAGCGGCTGGACGCGGAGATCGCCGGCGTCAGCAAGAGCCAACAGACCGACGCCCTGCGTCTGGCCCAGACAGTAAACGACCGTCTTACCAAGGCCGGCGATCAACAGGTCCTCGCCCTTGAGAGTCTAGGCGGCGAGATCGCCCGCATCTCCGAACGGCTGGGCGAGCGCATCACCCAGTCGGAACGCCGGTCGGCGGGCGCCATCGACGCCATCGCGGAACGGTTGACCAAGGCGTCCGAGCGTGGAGACCAGTCCCTGGCCCGCGCCTCGGGCGAGTTGGCTGACCGCCTGCGGCAGAGCGAGGAGCGCAC
>CAZITK010000093.1:0-3691 GCA_964542145.1 uncultured Brevundimonas sp. | reverse complement strand
GCGACCGGCCGGCGGCCGGGCCATCGCCCGACTGGCGGGTGGCGGCGTTCCCGGACCAGGGCTTCAGCACATCGAATCCAGACGCCTGGTCGGAGGACCCGTTGTTGGATCCGTCCCCGTCGGAGTCGCCAGAGGTTCTGCTGGAACGCGAACCGGAATCCGCGCCCGAGGCCGCTCGCCCATCGGTTTCCGCCGCCGCCGCACCGCCCTTCGGCTTCGCCGCCCTGGCCCCAACAGAAATTACGTCGGCTGAGCCTCTGCAGACCATCGCGCCCTCTGCGGTCGCAGCCCAGACGTCTGCTTCATTCGATGATCGACGAGATGAACCGGCTCTCGGCGGCTTTGGGCAGGGCTTCGGCGGGGCGGACGTAGCCGACGCCCTGGCCGCCACGACCTCGCACGTCGATCCAGAGGGCGAGGTCGCAGACGATCATGATTTCGTCGATCCGCGCGAGGCCCGCCGCCAGCGCGCCGCCGCGACCCAGTCGACCATCGCTGCGGCCCGAGCCGCCATGACCGAACCGGAGGTCCCACCGGGCGGGCTGATGCGCAAGGGCGGCAAGACGCGCCTGCAGGAGCGGTTGGACCGTCAAGCGGCCAAGGATGGCGGCGTGGTCAAAAAGGCGCTGCTGGCCTCTATCACCGCCGTTGTCGCGACAGGCGGAGTCTATGGGTATCTGCACCTGACTGACAGTCCCCTGGCTGCCGCAGGCGCCCCTGACTCCAGACTGATCGCCGCCAGCCTGACCAAGGCGGCCCCTGTCGGACCCAGCGAGGGCGAGCGGGTCTATGGCGACGCCCTGGCGGCTCTGAACGCGTCGTCCGACGACGCTATCGCGACACTGACGCGGGCGGCGGAACTGGGCTACGCGCCCGCTCAGCTGCACCTGGCGCGGCTGTTTGAACTTGGGGAGAACGGCGTAGCCCCCGATCTCGTCGCCGCCCGGTTGTGGACCCAGCGCGCGGCCGTGAACGGCTCCGAGCGCGCCATGCACAATCTTGGCGTCATGCTTTATGCCGGCCAAGGCGGCGGTGTGGACCAGGCCGAAGCGGCCAGCTGGTTCCGCCAGGCCGCCGAGCGGGGTCTGACTGATAGCCAGTTCAATCTCGCCAAGCTCTACGCGGACGGCGTTCAAGGGGTCGCGCCCGCTCCTGAGGAGGCGCTGCAGTGGTACCTGATCGCCGCCGCAGCCGGCGACACACAGGCCCGGGCCGAGGCCGATCGCATCGCGGTCTCCATCGCCCCCGCGCGCCGGGCCGAGATCGAACGCGCCGCCGAGGCGTTTCAGGCGGCGGGCTGAACTATTTCTGCGCCTGACGGCCGATCGGCCATCGTTTCGGCGCCGCAATAATACACGGGTCCGTGGCGCCCGCCCGCCCCGCCGCACGGGGTGGGGGCGCCCTGATCCATTCTCCGGCCGAAGGTCTGCCCTTTGGACATTTACCTGCCGATCGCCGAAGTCTCGGTGAACGCGCCCCTGCTGATAATGCTGGGCGCGGCGGTGGGTTTTGTCTCCGGGCTATTTGGCATCGGGGGCGGCTTTCTCATGGCGCCGGTGTTGGTATTCATGGGCATTCCGCCCAGCGTGGCGGTCGCCAGCCAGGCCAGCCACGTGGTCGCCTCCTCGACCTCCGGCGTGGTGGCCTATACGTCGCAGAAGGCGGTCGATTACCGGATGGGCGGCGTCATGGCCGTGGGCGGAGTGTTCGGCGCCCTGGTTGGGGTCGAGATCTTCCGGCTGCTGCGCCTGCTCGGCCAGGCGGATCTGGTCGTGTCGCTGGCCTATCTGCTGCTGCTCGGGTCGATCGGCGCGCTAATGCTGAACGAGTCCCTCGGCCAGATCATCCGACGGCGGCGCGGTCTTCCCACTCCGGCCAAGACCCACAGGCGTCCCCTGTGGCTGTACGGGCTACCCCTGCGCATGCGGTTCCCACGTTCGGGGCTTTACATCTCAGCCATCCCCCCGATCGGCCTGGGCGTCTGTGTCGGCATCCTGTCGGCCATAATGGGGGTGGGCGGCGGCTTCATCCTGGTTCCCGTCATGCTCTATGTGCTGAGGATGAAAGCGTCGGTGGTGGTCGGCACCAGCCTGTTTCAGATCATCATCACCACCGGCGTCACCACAGTTCTTCAGGCCGGGCGCAACCAGACGGTCGATATCGTGCTGTCGATGTTGTTGCTGATCGGCGGCGTGATCGGGGCGCAATATGGAGCCAAGCTGTCGGGCCGATTCCGGGCCGAGGAATTGCGTGCCGTTCTGGGTCTGCTGGTCTTGCTGGTCGGCATTCAGATGGGGCTGGACCTGTTCGTGCGGCCTGACGAAATGTTCCAGCTGGCCCCCGGTGTCGATCAGCCCGAGCCCGTCGCCGACGCCGCCCTGATCGATGCGGAGGACGTGCGATGATTGCGCCGGCCCTGCCCCCTCCCCCGCCCGCCATCGTTTCCGAAGCGCCCGAGCGGTCCGCCGCAACCCAGCAAGAGGTGCGTGTCGCCGCCGCCCTGACCGACGCCGAGGTCAGGATCGATACTCGATTCGCAGGCGCCGAGATGATCATCTACGGCGCCGTGTTCAATCCGACCGATGCGCCCGTGGATGTGGTCGTGGTGGTGCGCGGACCGGATCAGCCGGTCCGCCTGATCCGCAAGCAGAGGGTGTTTGGCGTCTGGCTCAACAGCCGCCCGGTGCTGTTCGAGGGGGCCCCCGGCTTCTACATGACCGCCTCGACCCGCCCTCTGGGCGAGGTGGCTGACTTCGGCTCGCTACGCCGCCTGGCGGTCGGGCTGGACCATCTGCAGATCAACGCGCCGGCGGAGTCACGCAGCGTCACGCGCTATGGCGTGCGCGACGTCGTCATCAGCCGTTTGGGCGAGGACTATCTGGACTGGCGCCGCGCGGTCATCCGGCTGAAGCAGGACGCCGCACTCTATTCCAGCGACCCTGACGGCGTCACCTTCGTCGATCGCGGCCTCTTCCGTGCAGAACTGGCTCTCCCAACGACCGCGCCGACGGGGCGCTACAACGCCGAGGTCTGGGTGTTCCAGCAGGGGGAGCCGGTAGGGGTGTCCAACCTGGCCCTGACGGTCGAGAAGGTCGGGTTCGAGCGGGCGATCTACGACTTCGCCCACCGTCGACCGTGGCTCTACGGCCTGCTGTGCGTGTTTATGGCCTCGGCCACGGGGCTCGGCGCCTCGCGTGTGTTCAAGCGCCGTTGATCGCCTCGACTCTGGCGGCCAGGAACGGCAGGCTGGCGCTCTCGCTCGCCAAAGGACCCTCGCCATGCTCGTCATCTCTTCGCCGCGCCTGCGGCCCAGGAGGTGCAGCTGATGTACGCCGTCGGTCGTGACCTGGCTGACGGACGGAACTGGCCGCGATGGGCCGAGGGCGCGGAGTTCCTCGCCGCGCGCGAGGCCTCGGCGGATCACCGTCGATAAGCAGACGATGACGGCGACACCCATGCCGCCTATGTTCGAGTCATGTCCGATGTCGCCGAACCCGCTGTCCTCGCAACCGTCGCCCAGGCACGTTCCCGGGATCGGGAGTTGACCCAGGACGGCCCCGCGCTGCGTCTGTGGATGATCGACGCCTCGGCCTACATCTTCCGCGCCTATCACGCCCTGCCGCCCCTGACCCGTAAGTCTGATGGTCTGCCGGTGGGGGCGGTCCAGGGCTATTGCAACATGTTGTGGAAG
>CAZITK010000092.1:0-7457 GCA_964542145.1 uncultured Brevundimonas sp. | reverse complement strand
GGGACCGGATCGGGCATCAGCGATTCCTATCAGCGGCCGGGCGGCTTGGCGGCCAGGCGGATCATGGCCAGGGATTTCTGATACAGGCCGATGGCGGCGTCGTGGGCCATGCGGCTCTCGGCCATCTTCAGCATCTGCTCTTCCACCACCACCGAATTGCCGTCCAGCGTCGTCTCGGAATCCGGCGCCGCGCGGTTGTCCAGTCGCATGGCCCGGTGCGGCTCGGCGGGAATGTGGCTGGCGCTGGTGCGGGTCAGGCCGACGCCCGGGCTGGACATCCTCAGCGCTCGGGCGAAGTCGTCCGGCGCCACGATGTCACGCGCGCCATAGCCGGGAGTGTCGGCGTTCGCGACGTTCTGAGCGATGACCTTCTGACGCGCGCCCAGCCAGCTCAGCCGGTCCCGGATCTGATGAAAGATCGGAATGTCGGTGACGGACATGACGTCTCCCGCTTGAGGGCGGCCGACATGGCGCCCCGGCAGAAACTGCCGCCCTTATGGTTAAGAATGCGTTTCCCCTAACCCCGCGTTAACCACGTTCAGCCCAAGCACGGGGAAACGGGTCGGCGTCGTGTCCGGCCGATCGGGGCGGCGATGAGCTTTCTGGACCTGTTGCGCGGCGTCTTGAGCCTGGCGATCACCTTGGGACTGATCGGCCTCGCCGCCTGGGGGGTGCGCCGCTACGCGCCGCAACTGATGGCGCGGCTGAACGCGCAGAAGGGCGAACGCCGCATGCAGGTGGTTGAAACCCTGGTGCTGGATCCCGCAAGGCGTCTGGTGCTGGTCCGGGTCGATACTGAAGAACGGCTCATCCTGCTCGGCGAAGGCAAGGAACTGATCGAGCCGCGCGGTGACGCCAAATGAGTCGCGCGGCGCACAAGCGACCGGACAGGCTATTCGCCCTGCCCACCCGCGCAGAGCTCAAGCGCGCCGCGCTGTTGTCCCTGGTCGTGACAGCCCTCTGTCTGGTGTGGCCACTGGGCGCCCTGGCCCAGGAGGTCGCCCAGGGCGGATCGGCGATCAATGTCGATCTGGGGACCGGGGCCGGGCTGACCGAGCGGGTGGTTCAGCTGGTCGGGCTGGTCACCGTCCTGTCTCTGGCGCCCTCAATTGTCATCATGACCACCAGCTTCATCCGAATCATCGTGGTGCTGAGCCTGCTCAGGACCGCCCTGGGCATGCAGCAGTCGCCGCCCAATGCGGTGTTGGTGTCGCTCGCCCTGTTTCTGTCTGCAGTTGTGATGGCCCCGACCTGGCAGGCGGCCTATGACTCCGGCATCCGACCGCTGATGGACCAGCAGATGGAGCTGCCCCAGGCGTTCGATGCGGCGTCCGAACCTGTGAAAGGGTTCATGCTCAGCCAGGTCGGACAGGAGGATCTCGCGCTTTTCACCCGATTGTCGAACATCGAGGTTCCCGACGCCGCTCAGGAATTGCCGCTGCGTGTCGTTACGCCGGCCTTCATGATCTCCGAGCTGAAACGGGCGTTCGAGATCGGTTTCATGCTGTTCCTTCCGTTTCTCGTGATCGACCTCGTGGTGGCCAGCGTGCTGATGAGCATGGGCATGATGATGCTGCCTCCCGTGGTGGTCAGCCTCCCGTTCAAGCTGATCTTTTTCGTCTTGGTCGATGGCTGGCGGCTGGTCGCGGGATCGCTGGTGGAGAGCTTTCAGGCGGGAACGGGCACGGGCTGACCAGGCCCGAAATGCGCCTCATTTCGGCCTCGACCCTTGCCACGCGGGATTTTCGGCGGAATATCGGTCGTCCGCTCGCCGGCGAGTCGAGGTTCGCCCTCGGCGCCGAACCGCGCGGGCTGGAAACGCAACCTGATCGCCGGGGACGGCGACGTTACTGGAAACGACCATGACCCAAGCCGAACTCATCGCCGCCGTCGCCAAGGCATCCGGCGTGTCGCAGGCCGACACCGGCCGCGTTCTCGACGCCCTGGTGAAGTCTATCCATAGCTCGCTGAAATCGGGCGACGACGTGCGCATCTCGAACCTCGGCGTGTTCGACACCGCTGACCGCGCCGCCCGCGAGGGCCGCAACCCGGCCACCGGCGCCACCATCAACATCCCCGCCTCCAAGGCGGTGCGCTTCCGCGTCTCCAAGCCTCTGAAAGACGCCGTCAACGGCTGAGCCATACGCCGGGATCAGGCGGCCGCACGGGTATCCGCAGCCGCCTGACGGGTTTCTGAAGACCGGCCGGGTTCGTCGCCCGCGCCGGTCTTTTCGCGCCAGGACGCCTTCTGGGCCGCAACCCAGCCGGCGAAGGTGTCGGCGCCGGCGGTGACCCGCTGCAGGTCCGCCACGGACATGGCGCCCCCGGTGTCGAGCGCAATGCGCAGCGCCGGCGCCGACCTCGCGCCTTCGACCAGTCCGCCATAGCGGCCCGCCAGGCGCTCCACCGCATCCGAATCTCGGGCCAGGGTGTAGCCGACCCCGGCGCGGATCAGTCGGCTCTCCTCCTGCGGGCTCAACGGCCCCGATGCGCGGCCGGCCAGCAGTCGCTCATATAGGGCGGCGGCCTGGGCGTAGTCCTGACGTCGCCAGCGCACCTCGGCCCGCACCGCCATGGCGGCCGACGAATTGTCGTTTTCCAACAGCTCCAAGGCGTGATCGTAACGCCCCAGATCGGCCAGGGCTCGCGCCTCCAGCGCTCGGCGCTCCGCCGTCAGCGCGGTCGGCAAAAGAGTGGTTCGCGAGGCCCAGATCGCCTGCAGCGCCTGTTCCGGCTGGCGGTTCATCAGATAGACCCCGGCCAGGTCCCCGGCCACTTGGGCCTTGGCCACGCCGTCTAGCCGGTTATCGACTTGGTGCTTCAGCAGCTCCGCAGCCGGCCCCAGCAGATCGACGTCGATCAGCCGGCGGGCCAGACGGCGCACCATGTCGTCGCCCTCGGCGCCCACCGGAGTCAGTTCCCGGAAGTCGTAGAACAGGGCCAGGGCCTGCACCGGCTGCAGGCCGTCAGCCGCCCCTTCAAGGAACAGGGCGCGGAAGGCGGCGGCGAGGTCGTTCTGGAGCTCGATGGAGCCCGACATGCCCGACAAGCGGCGGCCGGCCCCGCGCAAGGCGTCCAGCGCTTCGCGATAGCGTCCCTGGGCGAGATAGATGTCGCCCAGGGTGCGGATCACCCCCAACTCGGTCCCGTCGCCGCGCCAACGCCAGCGCAACGGCTCCAGTCGGGCGGCGGCCTGGTCGGGCGTCAGCTCGCCGCGCGCCAGCTCCAGCCGCGCCTGTCCCAGCAGTGCGGGGGCAGCCAGCCCGTCCAGGGGGGCGCGGGCCACGGCGCGATAGACCGCCAGCGCCTGATCGCTCCGCCCTTCCAGCTCGAACAGCCGGGCCTGGACAAGGCGAGCGGCCAGGTGATCCGCGGCCGGGGCTTGCTGGGCGAAGGCATAGGTCAGCAGCGACCGCGTCGACGTCAGGTCGCCCGTCTCCAGGGCCGCCAGGGCGTGGGCCGTGGCGAACCGCGCACGCCATTCGACCGGAAACTGATCCACCGCCGGGGCGCCGGCGGAAAAACCGCGCCGAGCAGCCGGCCAGTCGCCCTGGCGTGCGGTGATGTAGCCGAGCCAGACCTGAGCCGAAGGATCGCCTGACAGGCTGGCGGCGGCGAAGTCGGTTTCGGCCTCGGCCAGTCGGCCGATCGAAGCTCGGGCCGCCCCGCGCAAGCCGCGAACCTCGGGTTCGGCAGCCATGGCGGGGCTGTCCTCGATCAGGGCGGTCAGCACGCCGACCGCCTCGTATCCCAGGCTCGAACCGACCAAAAAGCGCGCCAGGGCCAGTCGGGCCTCGATCGGCGCGCGCGGGTCGTCGCGGCCCTGCACGGTCTCCTCGGCCGCGGCGGCCTGGAGGGCGTCGTGGCGCGCCCGAAACCCTTTCGCCGGCAGTTGCGCCCACTCAGCCAGGATCAAGGCCGGGAGAGGCGCCCGGCGCGGCGCGTCGGTCTGGGCGCCGGGCGCCCCCAGCGCCGCCGACGGCGCGGACAGGACCAGACCGGCCGGACGGCTCAGCCGCACCAGATCGCCCTGGGCGCTGACCTCCAGGTCGTCCGCCGCGGCCTGAACCGCCAGGCCCTGGGCCGTGGGGATGAGCGCCATGTCCACCGTGCGCCGCGCCTGGGCCAGGCCCTTGGCCGGCCCCACGGCGGTGACGGCGGCGAAACGGTCGCCGACCTCGGGATCGGTCAGCCAGATGACTCGGCGCGCGCCGCTCATCTGGGCCACCAGGGCGCGCGGTCCGGCGTCGTCGTCGCGCACCAGCCGCACGCCGCCGGCGCCCGCCGCCTGGGGGGACACGGTGACGCGCCAGCGCGGCCCCTCGCCCACGGCCGAGACCGCCAGGGTCTTGGGCGCGGCGATGCGGATCGCTGTCCAGTCGGGTCCTCGCGACCATTGGGCGTCGGTAACTGGCCCGAGCGCCGCGCCGTCAGGCAGGGCTAGGGGAGCGGCGGCGTCGAACACGATCCAGACAGCCTCGCCGCGCCGAAAGACGGCTGCGCCCACCGGCGCGCTCCAGTCGAAATCGAGGGTCAGGCGGTCGGCGGAGGGCGTGGCCGCCACCTTGACCGAAGGGGTCGGGGCCAAGGCGTCCGGCGCGGCCGCGCCCTCGGCGTAAAGGTTCAGAAAGACCGCGCCGTCGGCGCGGCCGCTGCGCGCTTCGGCGCCTTCGGCGAGGGTGAAGACCAAGTCGGTCCCGCCTCGCGCAGCGCGCGTGGCGACAGCGACAACGCCGCGCGGCGGATTGATCCTGAGCGCGGCCACGTCCGGCGCGGCGCCCAGCCGGACCACCACGGCGCGGCCTTCGCGCCGCACGGCGGCCTGGCCGCCCATGACGCCGGCGAACTCGACGCGCGTGAAGGCCTCGGTCGTGCCGACCCTGATCTCGACCAGCCCTCCGGTCGACTGGGCGGGCAGGGAGGCCGGGGCGAGCGCCACCGCACCGGCGACGCCCAGCGCCGCGGTGGTCTTCAGCAGCGTCCGTCGGGCGGGTGCGGCGGCCATGGCCTGTGATTAGAGCCGATCAGGCGTTAGGGGGCGGTTAACCCAGAGGAAGGCGCATCTTTCGCGCAATACAGCGTCTGCGCCTCCGCCGGCGGGCCACGCCGAACGCCGAGGTCCACCACGGTCAACTGGACGACGCGCCCGTCCCGGACGAAAACCAGTTCGTCGCCTGGTCGAACCATCCGGCTGGCCTTGTCGATCCGCGTCTGGCGACCCTCGCGGCTCAGCCGGACCGTTCCACCGTCGACGAAGCTCGCCGCCAGGCTACGCGTCTTGAACATGCGCGCACGCCATAGCCAGACATCGATACGGCATCTGTCCGAAACGGTCTGGGTCATGCCGGGACCACCGCCGAGGCAGGCGAGAGGCCGCGCCCCATCAGCGGGCCGCTCGCTTCCTGATCCACATGGCGGCGTCGGCTTCCGCCAGCCAGGCCTCCGGATCACCCTGGCCGGCGTAGGGCCGAACCCCGAAGGCGCCGCCCAGGGGCGCGGTCCGGCCTTCCCACTCGAACGGCTCGGCGGCCATCCGCGCCGCCAGGGCCCGGGCCTTGTCGCGCCCCTGCTCCCGCCCCGCGTTCAGCATCACCAAGGCGAACTCGTCGCCGCCAAGTCGGCCAACCGCGTCGGATTCGCGGACATTCTCGCTCAGCAGTTCGGCCACCTTGATCAGGGCGGCGTCGCCCGCCGCATGGCCCAGGGTGTCATTGACCCCCTTGAAGCCGTCCAGATCGAGATACAGCAGCACCGCCTCCACCTGGTGTCGGGCGCAATAGGCCATGGTCCGCTTCAGCACCTCGACGAAGCCTCGCCGGTTCAGGGTGGGCGTCAGGACGTCGTGGTCGGCCAGGGCCTCGGCGGCCACGGCGCGCGCTTCCAACTCGGCGGTGCGCGCGCGCAGGGCCGCGACCTCGGCGCGCAGGCGCTCAAGTTCGGCCGTTCCGGTCCCGTCCATCGTGGTCAAGATCGCCGCAGTCCCGCCGCCGTCCGGGCGACTCACCCCGGCTCCGACACTGGCGATGATAGAGCCGCCGGTTGCGGGCGCAACGCCGCGCGTGTAGTCCCGCGCTTTCCCGCGCAGAGAGGGGCGCGCATGGCCCACGCCGACCCACCCGTCGCCATCGTCATGGGCAGCCGCTCGGACTGGCCCACCCTGAAGCACGCCGCCGACGCGCTGGATCGACTGGGCGTGGCCTGGGAGGCCCGGGTGGTCTCGGCCCACCGCACGCCCAAACGCCTGTGGGACTTCGCGGGCGGCGCCGCCGATGCGGGCTTTAAGGTGATCATAGCTGGCGCGGGCGGGGCGGCCCATCTGCCGGGCATGGTGGCTTCGATGACGCCCCTGCCAGTGCTGGGCGTGCCGGTGCGGTCCAAGGCGCTGAGCGGCCTCGACAGCCTGTTGTCCATCGTCCAGATGCCCGGCGGCGTGCCCGTCGCCACCCTGGCCATCGGCGAGGCGGGAGCCAAGAACGCCGGCATCCTGGCCGGCCAGATCCTGGCGCTGAACGATCCCGAGCTGGCGGAGCGGCTCAAGGCCTTTATCCAAGCCCAGACCGAGGCGATCCACGAGACGGTCGAGGACTGAGTGGCGGCTCCGCTCCCTCCCGGCTCGACACTCGGCGTCCTGGGCGGCGGACAGCTGGGCCGGATGCTGGCCCTCGCGGCAGCCAGGCTTGGCTTCGACGCCGTTATCCTCGACCCCCAGCCGAACAGCCCCGCGGGCCGCGTCGCCCGCGAGCAGATCACCGCCGCCTACGACGACACGGCCGCCCTGGACCGGTTGGGCGCCCTTGCCGACGCTGTCACCTTCGAGTTCGAGAACGTCCCAGCCGCCTCCGTCGAACGGGTAACCCGCGCCGGCGCCCGGGTCGCGCCAGGCCCGCGCGCCCTGGCCGTCGCCCAGGACCGGCTGGAGGAGAAGACCTTCCTGAACGGCGTCGGCGCCACCACCGTCGCCTTCGCCGCTGTGGGGGACCGCGCCTCTCTGGACGCGGCGATCGGCGAGCTGGGCCTGCCCGCGGTGCTGAAGACCCGGCGCGAGGGCTATGATGGCAAGGGTCAGGCCTGGATCCGCGAGCCTGCCGACGCCGAGGCTGCGCTGGCGGCGATGGCGGGCCGCGCAGCCATCCTGGAGGCGCGCGCCGACTTCGTCCGTGAATTGTCGATCATCTGCGCCCGCTCATGGACCGGCGAGGTCGCCGTCTATCCGCTGGGCGAGAACACCCATGCGGGCGGCGTCCTGGCGACGACGGTGGCCCCCGCCGTGATCGACGGCCCGACAGAGGCCCGCGCCCGCGAGATCGCCGTGGCGATCCTGGAAGGCCTCGACTATGTCGGCGTCATGGGGATCGAACTGTTCCAGCTGGGCGACGGAACCTTGCTGGTTAACGAGATCGCGCCGCGCGTCCACAACACCGGCCACTGGACCCAGGACGGCTGTCTCTGCGACCAGT
>CAZITK010000091.1:0-7490 GCA_964542145.1 uncultured Brevundimonas sp. | reverse complement strand
AGCTGTGCCAGGCTTTGGCCATAGACAAGACCCTGGATCACGCGCCGCTGGACCAGCCGCCCTTTCGGCTGGAGATTCGGTCTCCGGTGCCGGACACCCATCTCGTCGCGGGGCCGCGGATTGGCATCGCCAAGGGGATGGCGGCGCCTTGGCGCTTCGGTCTTCGGGATTCGCTCTTCCTCAGCCGGCGGTTTGCGGCCTGACTATTCGCCCAGGCACCTCAGAGCTACCTCGAGGTTTCGCAGGCCGTCCTCGCCGGTGACCGCCGGCGCCTCCCCCGTGCGGATGGCGTGGGCGAAAGCTTCCAGTTCCTTCTTGAGGGGCTCATTGGGCCAGCTCATGACGCCGCGCGTGGAATAGCTGCCGTCCGGCTGCTGACCGAAGTATTCGGTGACCTGCCGGGTCATGAGGTCGGCGACGACGAACTTGTTCTGGGTGGCGACCTGGAGCGTGCGGGTCTTGTAGGGCGTGACCCAGTTGGTGGTGATCTGGGCGATCACCCCGTTCTCCAGCCGGAACTGAAGCAACGCCGTGTCCTCGCGGTCGGCCTTCGTGCGGGCCAGCTGGGGCTGGACCTCGGCGATCTCCGAGCCGGTCAAATGGCGGATGATGTCGATGTCGTGCACCGCCAGATCGATGACCACCCCCACCTCGCCCATGCGCGGCGGGAAGGGGCCCACCCGGGTGATCTGAATGGAGATGACGTCCTCGTCGGCGATGGCGCGCTTGACCGCCTCGACCGCCGGATTGAACCGCTCGACCTGACCGACCATCAGAACGCGATCGTGGGCGCGGGCGGCGGCGATCAGGCGCTCGGCGTCGGCCACGGTGGCGGCGATCGGCTTTTCAACCAGCACATGGGCCCCGGACTCGATCAGGGCGACGCCGAGGTCCGCGTGGGTGCGGTTGGGCGTGGCGATGACGGCGGCGTCGAGCCCCAGGGCGATGAAGTCCTCGATGGTGGTCGCGGGCCGCGCGTCGAACTGGCCGGCGACGATCTGAGCGCTGTCGGCGTCCGGATCGAACACGCTGACCAGCTCAACCTCGCGCATCTCGCTGAGCACCCGGGCGTGGTTGCGGCCCATGACGCCGGCGCCGGCGACGCCGATACGGATCGGATTCTGTAGTGCGGACATGGGAGCGTTCTAGACTCCCGGATGCGCCATGCGAAGGCTATATGCCGCCCCCATGGCCGCCAGATCCTCCTCAGCGAGGCCTCCCCTCGTATCGCTCAAGGACGTCCGCCTGCAGGACGGCCCCCGCCCTTTGTTCGACGGCGTCGACATGACCATCGAGCGGCGCGCCCGCGCCTGCCTGGTCGGCCGCAATGGGGCCGGCAAATCGACGCTGATGAAGCTGGTCATGGGCCTGGTCGAGCCCGACTCCGGTGAGCGCTCGGTGCAGTCCGGCGTCCGCTTCGCCTATGTGCCGCAAGAGCCGGACATCACCGGCGAAACCCTGGCCGATTACGCCGCGTCAGGCGTCGCCGAGAGCTGGGACGCCGAGGCCTGGCTGACCACCTTCGGACTCGACCCCGAAAAGCCCGCGCACACCCTTTCGGGCGGCGAGATCCGTCGCGCGGCGCTGGCCAAGGCCTTCGCCGAACAACCCGATCTGCTACTGCTCGACGAGCCCACCAATCACCTCGACATCCTGGCCATCGAGCGACTGGAAACCGAAATCCTGGCTACCCGCTGCGCCATCCTGGTCGTCAGCCATGATCGCGCCTTCCTGAACCGAGTCACCGACACGTCGCACTGGCTGGAGGGCCGCCGCGTGCGCACGCTGAACAAGGGCTTTCAGGCGTTCGACGACTGGGCCGCCAAGGTCATGGAAGAGGAGGCGGAGTCCCTGCGCCGCCTGACCAAGAAGATCGAGGCCGAGACCTACACCTTCTACCGATCGATCACAGCCCAGCGCACCCGCAACGAGGGGCGCGCCCGGGCGCTTCAGGCCATGCGCGCCGACCGCGCCGAACGGGTCCGCGACCTGCCGCGCGAGCTGAACCTGGGCGTCGATTCCGGCGCCCTGTCCGGCAAGCTGGTGGCCGATGTGAAGGGGGTGTCCAAGAGCTTCGGCGATCGCACTCTGTTCCAGCCCTTCACCACCCGCGTGCTGCGCGGCGATCGGCTGGCCATCGTGGGGCCGAACGGCGCGGGCAAGACCACCCTGGTCAGGATCCTACTTGGAGAATTGGCGCCCGACACCGGCACGGTCCGCATGGGCGCCAATCTCGAGCCCGTCTATCTCGATCAGGCCCGCGACGACCTGAAGTCGGACATGACCCTGTGGGACGCGCTGACGCCCGGGGGCGGGGATTCCATCCTGGTGCGCGGCCGCTCCATGCACGTCGCCGCCTACGCCAAGGACTTCCTGTTCTCCGAGGCTCAGCTGCGCCAGCCCATCTCCACCTTGTCCGGCGGCGAACGCAACCGCCTCTTGCTGGCCCGCACCCTGGCCCGGCCGGCCAATCTGCTGGTGCTGGACGAGCCCACCAACGACCTGGACATGGACACGCTCGACAAGCTCGAGGAACTGCTCGAGGACTATGACGGCACCCTGATCCTGGTCAGCCACGACCGCGACTTCGTCGACCGCCTGGCCACCTCGACCCTGGCCCTGAACGGCCGCGGCGACGTGGTCGAAACCCCCGGCGGCTGGTCAGATTTCGTGCGCCAGAACCCGGGCTTCCTCTCCAGTGACGCGGGACGAGTGGCGAGTGGCGAGAAGAAGAAATCAGCGCCTGACACCGCCCCGAATCCTTCACTCGCCACTCGCTGCTCGGCACCCGCCACCCCCAATAAGCTCTCCTACAAGGACGCGCGTCGCCTGGAGGAGGTCGAGCGGCTGATCGAGACCCTGCCGGCCGAGATCGCCCGCCATGACGCGACCCTGTCCGACCCCGAACTCTACGCCCGCGACCCGGCCGCCTTCGACCGCGCCATGAAGGCGGCCGATCAGGCTCGCGCCGACCTTGAGGCCGCCGAGGCCGACTGGCTGAAACTGGAAGAGAAAAAGGCCGCCCTGGCCGCGCAATGACGCACGAGCCACGCGGCGAGCCTGTTTCTGTGCATAAATCAGGGTGCTGGATTCATGACGGAAAATCGCTCCGTCCACCGCCATGCATAGGCTTATCCACCGGCGCTCCCGACCTTGCCGACAGGAGGCCGGATTCGGGTGCTTGCCCAATAGACGATTTCGCGGGAACGTCAACGGGCCGAGGGACACGGCGGCGCGGAAAACCGGGGAGACCCGGGGCTCAAGGCGAACCGGTCCGGCTCTCTGATCGGGGCGCCAAGGGCGGTCTTAGGACCGATCCAGGCGACCAGACAGGGTCCAGGCTCTCGATGGACCGTCCAAGGCTTCGGCCTTTGGTCGTCGAGGGAACCGGGCCGAGACTTCAGGACGACGTGGCCCGGCGCCACGGAACGCCAGGAGCTAGGAGCCGCCAGAACACAGCCGACCTTCGCCGGTTCCCCCGTCGAAGCCCAGGCCAAGGTTCTGAACCTTAATGGCCAGGTCCAACCCGGACTTGGCGGGGGGACGTGGAAGGACGACGGCCTCGGCCGGAACCCTTTAGCGTCCCCCCGCTCAATTCGGGCTCCGTCCTCCCCGCATCCCGTCTTTCCACGCCCCGCCCGGCTCCCTAGGTTCAGGCGATGGCGCGGCATGAGAATCGATCGGGAGGGATCAGCCGTCGTGTGCTGATGGCCGCCATGGCCGCCGCGCCTCTGGCCGCCTGTTCCAGTCCGCCCGCTCAGGACGACGACGACGTCCGCGTCCGCCTGCGCGTCGCCCTCGATACGCGTCCCAGCGCTCTGCATGGCGGATTGTTTCAGGCCATCGCGGACGGGCGCTACGCCCGGCGCAATCTCACCATCGAGCCCATCTCCGGCGACCAGGCCCCCACCGCCGCCCAGCGCCTGGCCGCCGGATCGGCCGAACTGGCCTACGGCTTCGACAGCCAGGCCCTGCTGAACCTGCGCGCCGCCGGCGCCCCGGTCCGGGCGGTCGCCGCCTTCTTCCAGAAGGACGCCCGCGCCCTGGCCGTGCGGGGCACCGAGCCGATCACTGATCTGGCCGCCCTGGCCCCGCGCCCCTTCGCCATGGAGGAGGCCGACCTGCCGGTGTTCTGGCCTATGATCCAGGCTCGCTACGGACTGCCGCCGGGTCGCCTGCTGACCGGCGATTCCGCGCTGGAACTGTTCCAGGCGACGCCCGACGCCGTGCTGGGCGCCGACATCGGGCCGGAGCTCGAGGCGGCCGCACAGGCCGCCGGCCAGCCGCTCCAATGGCGTCTTCCGGCCGAGGAAGGCTATCCCGGTTACGGCTCCCTGGTGATCGCGCCCGACGCCTTCGCCCGCGACAACGCCCGAGCGCTCAGCGCCTTCATTGTCGCCACCGCCGAGGGCTGGCGAGATTACCTGACCGAGGACCCCGCTCCCGCCCACGGGCTGATCGCCCGCGCCGCGCCCGGCGTCACCGTCGCCAGCCTCGAGGCCCAGCGCCGCAGGTTGATCGAAGCGGCGGTGATCCTTGGCGGCGACGCGCCGGTCTACGGGATCGGGGCTATGACCCGGGAGCGCTGGGCCGCTTACGTCGAGGCGGCGGCGGCTGTGGGCGTGATCGCGTCCGACATCGATCCGGCCGAGGTCTTCTCGCTCGCCTTCCTGCCCGGCCGCGGCTAGGCCGCCGGCGTTAGCCCGCCCTTAAGCCCGTCATGTCTAGGCTCGGCCCTGTTTTCCTGACAGAGGCCGCCGAATGCGCCCTACCCCGCCCGCCATATGGCCGAGAAGCGCCGGACCGCTGACCTTGGCCGCCGTCCTGATCGTCATGGCCGCCCCGGCTGCGGCCAAGCCGCCCGCCCGTCTGGGCGACGGCGTGCTCAGCTGGGCCGGCAGGCCGGCCGCTGCCGCCACGGCTCCGTCTCGCGCCTGGCCTCAGGCCGACGTTCATGCCGCCGAGGCCGAGGCCGCCGGGCCCGCGCCTGTCTCAGCGACGCCGCCCAATGTCTCGATCGGGCGGCGCGCAGTGATCGGGGGCTCGCGCTACAGCGGCCGGATCGGCCCACTCACACCGCCTGCCCTCCAGACGCCCTCCCGCCAGGCTGCCGCCGAAACCTCGCCGCCTCTGCAGTCACAGCCGCGCCTGATCCAGCCAGAGGCGGCCCGCCTGGCCACCGCCCCGCGGCAGGCGGCGCCATCCTCGCCTGCCCTCGTCTCCCCGCCGCGCTGGGCCGATACACCACGGCGCGCGCCCTATCCCTCGATCCGAGCCGAGCCGAACCGCGCGCCCGCGCCGTATGCGACGCCGGACTCTCTGGACCGCCTGGCCGCCGCCACGCCGGACCGAGGCGTCCCCGCCTATGAGGCCCCGCGCCAGCCGGTCCAGCGACCGGACGTCCTGCCCACTCCGGCCCTGGAGCACGCCCCGATCGAGCCAGACGTGGCGCCCATCGCGAAGGCCGCTTCCGTTCCAGCGTCCCAGCCTGCGGCCCGCTCCGACTGGGAGCCGCCTCGCGCCGACTTCCCCGATTTCGACGAGGCCCGCGCCGCCGCCGCACCAGAGCCCGAGACTGCGCCCGAGGTCGATCCACGAGCGCCCCGCCGCGACGCCGCCATCTTCCGCCTCGGCCGACCGGCCGACCAGACGCCGCCGATCCCTCCGACCCAGACCCAGCCCGAAGCCGACGCCCCGGACCCGGGCGCCGACGTCCGGGCTGAGGCCTCGCCCCCGCCAGTCGCCCCGTCCGTCGCCCCGGCCGGCCCGCCGCCGCCGGTGCGCCGCGCCGACGGCGCCAGCCCGCGCTATTATTCGGTTCACCGCGAGGCGGGTCGCCGGCCCGATCCGACGCCGATCCCCGACCCGGTCTTTCTCGACTTCGTCCCGGTCGATCTGGCCGAGCCCCCGCCGCCGCCCGTTCAGGTGCGCCAGTCCGGCCTCGCGCCCTCGGTCGCGGACTCGCCCGTCCCATGACCGCCAACGCCCCGAGCCCGGCTGAACCCGCCGCCACCGCCGCCCAGCCGTCGCGTCTGCCCAGCCTGATCGCCATGGCCCATGAGGCGTCAAGCGAGACGCGGCGGCGATTGTTGCGGGAGCTGACGGATCACTTTTTCGGCGCTTCGTCGCGGTCCGAGGCCGAGGACGCCCTCTATGGCGAGGTCATGGCCAGGCTGGCGGCCGAAATGGAAGACGCGGTCCGCGCAGAACTGTCTGACCGCTTCGCCGTGGCGCTCGACGCTCCCCGCGCCCTGGTTCGTCGCCTGGCGCTCGACCCTTCGCCTGCCGTCTCCAATCCGGTGCTGCGCGCCTCTGGCGCTCTGGCTGAGGAAGACCTGCTCGAGGTGGTCGCCCAGCGCGGCCAGTCGCAGCTGCGGGCGGTCTCGGTCCGCTCCGCTGTGTCGGAGGCGGTGTCCGACGTCATCGTCGAGCGGGGCGACGACGAGACCCTGGGAACCCTGCTGCGCAACCAGGGGGCCGCCCTCTCCCGACGCGCGAGCGAGACGGCCGTCACCCGCGCCAAGGCCAACCCCGCGCTCCAGGCCGCAGTGGTCGAGCGCACCACCCTGCCGCCGGACCTGTTGAACGAGATGTACTTCCTGGTTGAGGCCCGGTTGCGCCGCCAGATCCTGGAGCGGAATGCGCGCATGGATCCCGCCGTGCTGGATCAGGCGTTGGAGGCCGGCCGTGCGCGCGTGGCGACCGGCGACGGCGTCCTGCCAGAAGACTATGCCGAGGCCCAGGCCTATGTGCGCGAACTTGCCGCAGCCGGCCAGCTGACGCCTCAGACCCTGGCGCGCATGCTTCGGTCCGGCAGTCGCACGGCCTTTCTGATCGCTCTGTCGGACATGGCCGAGATCGACTTCCACACCGCCAGCCGCATCGTCGATCGCGGCGAGATCGACGCCCTGGCCGTTGTCTGCAAGGCGGCGAGCCTGGATCGTTCGCTGTTCCTGACCTACGCCGTGGTCCTGCTCTCGCGGGAGCACGACGCGCTGGCCAAGGCCCAGAGCTACACCAGCCTCTACAACGACCTGCAACGCGAGACTGCCCTGCGCACCCTGCGCTTCTGGCGCCTGCGGCGTCAGGCCCTGGGTCCTGTCGACGCAGAGGCCCGGGCGGCGTGATCGCCTAGCCCGCGTCGCTCCATACGGTCTTGTAGAGGTCGAATCGGCGGTCGCGCAGGTTCCTGACCGTGCCTTGCGCCTTGGCCCAGGCCAGGTCCGACAGGTCGAGATCCGCCACCGTCACCGTCTCGACGTTCTCCGAGGCCTCGGCCGCCACCCCGTCGCGAGCGAACGGAAAGTCGCACGGCGTCAGGATGCAGGACTGGGCGTACTGGATGTCCATGTTCTCCACATTGGGCAGGTTGCCGACATTACCCGACAGGGCCAGGTAGCATTGGTTTTCGATGGCCCGCGCCGCCGAGCAGTACCGCACCCTCAGATACCCCTGCCGGTTGTCGGTGCAGAAGGGCACGAACAGCAGGC
>CAZITK010000090.1:0-7581 GCA_964542145.1 uncultured Brevundimonas sp. | reverse complement strand
GCCTCGGTCGAGAAGCGCGACCGGCCGGAGCTGCGCGACCGCCCGGTGCTCGTCGGCGGGGGCAAGCGCGGGGTGGTCGCCGCCGCCTGCTACGTCGCGCGTCAGTACGGCGTGCGGTCGGCCATGCCGATGTTCAAGGCGCTGAAGGCCTGTCCGGAGGCGGTGGTCATCAAGCCGGACTTCGCCAAGTACAAGCATGAGAGCCGGCGCATCCTGGGCGCGGTCAAACAGCTGACGCCCCTGGTTCAGACCCTGTCGCTGGACGAGGCCTGGGCGGACCTGACGGGAACCGAGCGGCTGAACGGGGGGCCGCCGGCGCTGCAGCTGGTCAGGTTGCAGAACCGCATCGAGGCCGACACCGGCCTGACCGTGTCGATCGGCCTGGCCCCCAACCGTTTCCTGGCCAAGGTGGCGTCAGAGCTGGACAAGCCACGCGGCTTCTCGGTCATCGCGGCGGCCGGCGCCAAGGCGCTGCTGGCCCCCAAGCCGGTGTCGATCCTTCCGGGGGTCGGACCGGTATTCGCCAGGGCCCTGAGGAGCGATGGCTATGCAACGGTCGGCGATCTGGCGGACGAGGACCCGCGCGTCCTGACCCGCCGCTATGGCGAATGGGGACTTCGCCTGCACGACCTCGGCCACGCTCGCGACGCCCGGCCGGTCGACCCGGAGCATGATCGAAAGGGGATGAGCGCCGAGACCACCTTCAATAGCGACCTGACCGAGGCCGAGGCACTGGAGGCCGAGCTGTGGCCCCTGTGCGAGAAGCTGGCGGCGAAGGCCCGGCGCGACGGGGCAGCCAGCCGGGTGGTCGTGTTGAAGCTGAGGCGCAGCGACTTCAAGATCATCACCCGGCGCGTCACTCTCGGGGAGCCGGTTCAGACGGCGCGCGGCCTGTTCGCGGCGGGGCGAGAGCTGCTGAAGCCCGAATTGGGCCGACCCTATCGCCTGATCGGCATCGGTTTGGCTGAGGTGATCGATGCGGAGGACGCTCCGGCCAGCCTGTTCGAAAACCGAGAGGCGAGGGCGTTGAAAACGGAACGCACCATCGACCAGCTACGCGCCAAGTTCGGAGAAGGGGCGGTGGTGGCGGGACGGGCGGTCGACAGGGAACGCCGACGGCGGCGCACAGTTGATTGACCCTGGATCTTGACCGCGCAGTCAGCGCGGGCGCCACTGCGCGTCGATGGCGGCGGCCGGGGTCGCGGTGGCGCGTCCGTCCTCGGCCAGCTTGATCAGGTGCGCCAGAACCGACTGACCGGCGGCGGGGACCAGGCGCGGATCCAGGCCGAGATACAGGGCCGCGACCACCTGGGGAATCGTGGTGTCTCCGGCGGCCAGGCGGGCCAGGATCTGGGCCTCGCGGTCGAGCCTGTGCGCCTTGTAGGCCTGCAGGAAGCCGGCGGGATGAACCACCGGCGGGCCGTGGGTCGGCCACAGGACCGAAAAGTCGGCGGCGATCACCCGGTCAAGACTGCGCATATAGTCGACCATGGAGCCGTCTGGCGGAACGACCACGCTGGTCGACCAGCCCATGACATGGTCGCCCGAAAACAGGGCGTTCTCCTGGGGCAGGGTGAAGGCCAGGTGGTTGGAGGCGTGTCCCGGCGTAGCCATGGCCGTTAGCGACCAGTCGGGGCCGCTGATCGTATCTCCGTCTGCCACGACCCGGTCGGGCGGAAAGACCGCCGTCTCGTCCCAGCCCTCGCCACCACGGCCCTCGTTGCTCGAAGCGCTGCTCGGCCGGGACGGGGGAGGGGCGGCCAGGATCGGCGCCCCGGTGCGCCGGCTGAGGGGCCGAGCCAGGGGGGAGTGGTCGGCGTGGGTATGGGTCAGGAGGATGTGAGTCACGCGCTCGCCGTCCAGGGCGCGAACCAGGGCCTCGAGATGGGTGTCGTCCAGCGGACCTGGATCGATCACCGCGACGTCGCCCTCGCCGACGATGAAGGTGGCCGTGCCTGTGAAGGTGAAGGGCCCGGGGTTGTTGCAGACCACCCGGCGGATGCGCGGCGACACCCGATCCACGAGGCCGTACTGGAACTCGAAATCGCGGACGAAGGGGATCACGGCGCGACCCTTGCGGTCATGGGCCTGACTACAGGCTGGGAGGCGCCGTAATGCGTCATTTCGACATGATCTCCGTTTCGAACCGGCTCTTGCCGGCCGCGGTGGCGGTGCTGTGTCTCATGGCGGCGCAGTTGGTCGTCGCCTCCTGCACGCCGGAACCGGCCCCCTATGCGTCGCGAGTGTCGGTGAGCCGATAAGCCGTCACAGCAGCAGGCCCGACAGATCATAGCCCGCGGCGGCGGCGAGCGCACGGGCGTCCTCTGCGCCGATTTCGCCGGCCCCCGTCGCCGCCAGCGCCCAGACGGCCGCCGAGCGCATGCCGGAGCGGCAATAAAGCAAGGCTCTTCCCTGGCGGACGGCGAGCGCCTGACGCAGCGCGCGGGCGTCGCCCGGACCGGGCCGGCCGGCGATAGGCACGGCGACGTATTCGATCCCCGCCGCCCTGGCCGCCGCCGCGATTTCGACGCCGTCAGGCTGTCCCGGCTCCTCGCCGTCGGGTCGGTTGTTGACGATCAGCGCGACGCCCTGGTCGGCGGCGACCTGAACGTCCGCCGTCGTCAGCTGGGGCGCGATCCACAGGTCGTCCGTCAGGGCGCGGAAAGTCATAAGGTCTCCTACTGCCGACGAACACGCACGGCGCGGCTGTTGTCGATCACCATAAGGTAGCTTCCCAGGGCGGCGCGCCGGATTCGCACGGGCACGCCCTCCCGATTGCGGAAGCGCACCCGTTCCGAATCGACCTGACGCCAGACGGAGCCATCCGCAAGGGTGAAGGTCCAGCGCGACTCGCTGATCTGGGAAGCGCGGGCCAAGGTGGTCTCAATCGCCTCCAGAGGTTCCTGGGTTTCGCCGCGGGTGAGGAAATCCGGCATGGTGGGCAAATCGAAACCGAACAGGCCGCGTCGGGTCTCCCGCACCTGGGCGCGATCGACCACGACCACCTCGCCCTGGCGCTCAGCGTCGTCAAAGGCCCCGACCGCGCGGTCGTAACAGGCCAGGCGCTGGGCGGGGTCAGTCTGGTGCCGGCAGTCCACAATCTGATTCAGCACAGCCGGACGTTCGCTGGTGGCCTGGGCCATGGATGCGGTCGGCGCCGCAAGACCGCACAGGGTGATCGCCGCGATCAAGGCTTGACGCACAAGGGGGACCCGAAGGCTCATGAGAAATCTCCGAAGTCTGCCGCCATAGCGCAATCCCGGGCGAAACGGCCAGAGGCGACTCATCCGTGGCGCGAATGTGACAGTCTGATGGCGACGGTGGAGGTCCAGTGAAAATCCCTTTGACGATTTTTGAGAAGCAAAGCCTATCTCAGGCGTGCGCTACAATGCCGCAGTGGGGCGGAATGTCGCGTGACAGCAACCCGCCGACGCGCCAGTCCTAGACGGCGTCGGCTCAGGAGGGACTGACCTTGAAAGTTCGCATCACGCGTGAACGTCTGCTGGCGTCGACCATCATTGGGGGCGCCGCCCTCATGGCCCTGGCCGCCACGCCCGCCGCGGCCCAGAGCGCCGCGCAGCAGCCGGAGACCACTCAGCTCGACGAGATCGTCGTGACCGGCACCCGCATTCCGCAGACCAATCTTGTCACGACCAGTCCGGTGACGCAGGTCACCGGCGAGGACATCGATATCGCCGGCGTGACGCGGGTGGAGGATCTGGTCAACCAGTTGCCTCAGGCCTTCGCCGCGCAGAACTCGACGGTCGCAAACGGCGCGACCGGCACGGCGACGGTTTCGCTTCGCAACCTCGGATCTTCTCGCACCCTGGTGCTGATCGACGGCCGGCGCATGGGTTACGGCTCGCCCAATGACGACGCGGCGGACCTGAACCTGATCCCGGGCCAGCTGGTCGAGCGGGTCGAGATCCTGACGGGCGGCGCCTCGGCAGTCTACGGCTCGGATGCGGTGGCCGGCGTGGCCAACTTCATCATGCGCAAGGACTTCGAGGGCATCCAGCTCGACGCCCAGTATGGGTTCTATCAGCATAACAACGACTATGACGGCGTCGGCAACCTGCGCGATGTCATCACGCGCCGCGCCCAGACTAACCCGTCGCAGTTCCAGCTGCCCGACGACAATGTGGTCGATGGCGAAAGCCGCGAAGTCACGATCGTCATGGGGATCAACGCCCCCGATGGCCGTGGCAACCTGACCGCCTACGCCGGTTATCGCAACAACAACTCAGTGCTGGGCGCCGACCGCGACTATTCGGCGTGCTCGCTCGGCGGGTCCAGCGGCGACGAATTCACCTGCGGCGGATCGGGAACGTCCTTCCCGGGCCAGTTCATCTCGCTGGCGACCGGCGGTGTCTTCACGGTCAGCGGAGCCGGCGCGCCCGGCACCGGAACCTTCATTCCCTACAACGCGAACGTGAACGCCTATAATTTTGGTCCGCTGAACTATTTCCAGCGTCCCGACGAGCGGTATGTGCTGGGGGCCTTCGGCAACTATCAGATCAACGACCGGGTCGAGGCCTTCGCCCAGTTGATGTTCGCCGACTATTCGTCGGTGGCCCAGATCGCGCCCTCGGGCGTGTTCGGCAACACCAGCAGCATCAACTGCGACAACCCCCTGCTGTCGGCTCAGCAACGCACGGCGATCGGCTGTTCGGCGGCCCAGATCGCGGCAGGCGATTCGGTGGGCTTCATACCGCTGCGGCGCAACGTCGAGGGCGGCGGCCGTCAGGACTCGATCGGCTATGAATCCTACCGCATGGTCGGCGGCGTCCGAGGCGAGTTCGCCCCGGGCTGGAACTACGACCTCGCCGCGCAGTGGTCGCGCGTCCATCTGGCGCGGACCTATCTGAACGACTTCTCGGTTCAGCGCGTCACCCGGGCGCTCGATGTCGTTACGGACCCGACCACCGGCGCGGCCGTCTGCCGTTCGGTGCTGAACGGCACGGACCCCAACTGCGTACCCTACAACATCTTCACCACTGACGGCGTGACCCAGGCCGCGCTGGATTACGTCCAGATCCCGCTGGTCCAGACCGGCGAGACCACCCAGCAGGTCATCACCGCCGCCATCACCGGAGACCTGGGCCAATACGGCTGGCAGACTCCCTGGGCGTCGCGCGGCGTCCAGGTCGCCTTTGGCGGAGAATATCGTCGGGACGCGCTGGACACGGTGACCGACACCGCCTTCGCCACCGGTGACGGGGCGGGCCAAGGTGGACCGACCATCGGTTTCGAAGGGTCGATCGACACCAGCGACGTCTTCGCCGAGCTCCAGATCCCGATCGCCGAGGGTCAGGCCTGGGCAGACTTCGCCTCGATCGACGCCGCTTTCCGGCATTCGTCCTACTCGACCGGCATCACGACCAATACCTACAAGGTCGGGGCCGATTATGCGCCGGTGCAGGATATCCGGTTCCGCGCCTCCTATGCTCGCGCGGTGCGGGCCCCGAACGTGATCGAGCTGTTCGCCGCCCAGGGCTTCAACCTCTTCGACATGGATTTCGATCCCTGCGACGCGGTGAACCGGCCGTCGACGGCCGGCGCGGTACCGGCCAGCTGTATCGGGACCAACCCCTGGCAGGTGACGTCGGGAGAATCCAACAGCGGTCTGCTGAACAGCCCCGCGGGGCAGTACAACTTCCTCGGCGGCGGCAACCCGAATCTGCAGCCGGAAGAGTCCGACACCTACACTGCGGGCTTTGTCTTCTCGCCTTCGGCCCTGCCCGGCTTCAACCTGTCGGTCGACTGGTTCAAGATCGAGGTGGATCAGCTGATCTCGGCGATCGGCGCGGCCAACATCCTGTCGGCCTGCTATGACGCCAATCTGCAGTCGGCGTGCGATTTCATCGATCGCGATCCCGCGACGGGTTCCCTTTGGCTGACGGACGGCAACATCGTCGACCTGAACACCAACATCGGGGGGGTGCGGACCAGCGGGATCGACATCAACGCCAACTACGGTCTGGACCTGGCTGACTTCGGTCGTGACGCCTGGGGTCAGCTGGCCTTCAATTTCGTGGGGACCTATCTCCATGAACTGGAGATCGACACCGGCTTGGGCTTCGCCAACTCGGTCTATGACTGCGCGGGCTTCTACGGCAACCAATGCTCGGATCGCGGCAGCATCACGGCCACGCCGAACCCGGAATGGCGTCACCGCTTCCGCGTGACGTGGGTCTCGCCCTGGGCGGTCGATGTGTCGGCTACCTGGCGCCACATTGGCGAAGTGGAGATTGCGGTGTTGGGCGAGGACGGCGGCCTGAACAACGGGGGCTCTCGCATCGACCGCGTCTTCGATGCGGAGAACTATCTCGATCTGGCGGCGACCTGGCAGGTGCGCGACACCCTGCGGTTCCGCGCCGGGATCAACAATGTTCTGGATGACGATCCGCAGCTGTCCTACAGCGTCGGCACGACGGGCAACAACAATACCTATCCGCAGCTGTATGACTCGATGGGCCGCTACTGGTTCTTCGGTCTGACCGCGGATTTCTGAAGTCTCCGATCCCGCGGGATCGGAAGCGGGCGGCGAGGCTTCGGCCTCGCCGCCCTTTTCGTGCGCGGCGGAGTTCCGGAGGTGACGGGGCGATGTCGCGAGCGCGCAACGAAAAGGGGCCGCACCCGGGGGAAGTGCGGCCCCTGCTTCCGGAAGCTCGGGGGAGGGGCTCCGGAGCTCTTTCGCTTCAGCTTATCGCTTGCGCCCCTGAAGAATGCCGGCGCGAGAAAAGAGTTGCAGAGAAATTTCCACGGACGCTCAGGAAGCCCCGAAGACCCTCTGAAACACCGTGTCCACGTGCCGGGTGTGATAGTCGATGTCGAACAGCGCCTCGAGATCGGCGCTGGACAGGGCGACGCGGGCATCGGCCCTCAGGAAATCGAGAAAGGCGCCTTCGCCGCGCCAGACCTTCATGGCGTTTTCCTGGACCGCCGCATAGGCGTCCTCACGGCTGACGCCCGCCTGGGTCAGGGCCAGCATGACCCGCTGAGAGTGGACCAGCCCGCCCAAGCGATCGAGGTTCTTCTGCATGTTCTCTGGATAGACGTTCAGCCGCTCGATCACCCCGGCCAGGCGGTTCAGGGCGAAGTCCAGATGGATGGTGGCGTCCGGGGCGATGCCGCGCTCTACCGACGAGTGGCTGATGTCGCGCTCGTGCCAGAGGGCGACATTCTCCATGGCCGGGGTCACCGCCGAGCGGACCAGGCGGGCCAGGCCGGTCAGGTTCTCGGTCAGGATGGGGTTGCGCTTGTGCGGCATGGCGCTGGAGCCCTTCTGACCCTTGTCGAAGAACTCCTCGGCCTCCAGCACCTCGGTGCGTTGCAGGTGGCGGATCTCGACGGCCAGCCGTTCGACCGAGGAGGCGACGACGCCCAGGGCGGCGAAATAGGCCGCGTGGCGGTCGCGCGGGATCACCTGGGTCGAAACCGGCTCGACGGCCAGACCCATCTTCTCGGCCACATAGGCTTCGACCGCCGGATCGACATTGGCGAAGGTGCCCACGGCGCCGGAGATGGCGCAGGTGGCGATCTCCTCGCGCGCCGTGACCAGACGGCGCCGCGCCCTCT
>CAZITK010000089.1:0-7631 GCA_964542145.1 uncultured Brevundimonas sp. | reverse complement strand
TGGCTCCGCGGGTAGGATTCGAACCTACGACCAGCCGATTAACAGTCGGCTGCTCTACCACTGAGCTACCGCGGAACAGGGGCTCGGGAGGCGGGCCTATAGCAGCGGCGGCGCGGCCAAGGCAACCGGGGATCAGTCTTTTTGCGTCCGGAACCAGGTCAGCTGACCGCCGCCGCCGGGCGTGGGCCAGATCAGGCCGAAACCCTCGCCCGCCGGGCGGGCCGCCAGGTCCCCAGAACCGGGATTGACCAAGGTCAGGGACAAGGCGTCGCTGGGTGCGCCCTCGATGAACAGGGCCAAATGAATCGGCCCTTCGGAAGCGGAGCCGAGGGCCAGGACGAATCGGCCTGCAGCATCGGCGCGCCCATTGGCTCGGGGTCGGCCGTCCACCGCCACGTCCACCCGTGCTCCCGGCGAGACCCGGCCCGCGACAATCAGCTCAGCGCCGTCGTAGTCAACGGTGGTCACCCCCTGGGCGGCCGACAGGGCTCGACTGGCCGAGCCGCTGGCCAGGACCACGCCGTGGCCGCTCGGCAACAGCGCCAACGTCTCTCCTGGATGGGGCGCGGATGGACGATCCAGTTCGAGGCGGTAGAGTGTCGGCTTTTCGGGCACGGCGAGTGGGAGGGCGAAGCGCCCGTCGGCGCCGATGGTGAACGCTGCGGGATCCCCGCCTCGAGGCCGAAGCAGCACACGCCCGGCCGCCGGCCCTTGGCCCGATAAGATCAATGCGCCGTGCCGGGTTTCAACCGACAGGGCGCGCGGCGGTTCATCCCAGCCTCCGTTGGGACGCTCGGCTGTCGGACCGGAAGACGCACCGGAGCGGTCGCAGGCGGGCAGGCAGCCGGCGACCAGCAGAAGGAAGACGGCGAGGGTGGCCGATGACCGGATCAACGTTTTCTCCGGCGACGGAGCCGGCTAAGAATGGCGATCATCATAGCCACACTGACGCGGCGCGTCTGCCGGCCCGGCGTCCAGCCTCATCGAGCCACCTGTCATGAATAAATCCGTTTCTGCAAAGGACGCCGTCGGGCGCTCTGTCTGCCTGTTCTGCGGCGCCTCGGATGCCGCTCGGCCTGAATATCTGGCGGCGGCGGACGCCTTCGGCCGAGCGGTGGCGCGGGCGGGGGTGCGGCTCGTCTATGGCGGCGGCGGCGTGGGCCTGATGGGCGCGGCGGCGCGGGCTGCTCATGACGAGGGCGGTCGGGTGCTGGGCGTCATGCCCGAATTCCTTCGCAGCCGCGAACGCCTGTTCGACGAGGTCGAGACCGTGGTGGTCACCTCGATGCACGAGCGCAAGCAGATGATGTACGACGAGTCCCACAGCTTCGTGGTCATGCCCGGCGGTGTCGGCACCTTGGAAGAAGCCGTGGAGCTGTTGTCATGGAAGCGGCTGGACCTACACGCCAAGCCGGTCATCTTCATGAACCTCGGCGGTTTCTGGGACAGCTTCTTCACAATGATGCGCCACAGCGTCGACGAAGGCATGACCCCGCCGGCCTTCCTGGACGCCTACCAGACCGTCGATAGCGTGGAAGAGGCCGTGGCGGCCTTGCTCGCCGCTCCGGCCGAAGAGGCGTCACGGTATGATCGGCGTTAAGTTATCGACGATAATTTCGGTTGACAGTTTTCAAACGAAACGGTGAATGTGCGGCCGGGCGGTGTCGCCGCCACTAAGGATTGTCACCGGAGTTCCCCATGCGCGTCATCGCCTTCGCCGCCGCCCTGATGCTGGCCAGCCCCGTTATCGCCCAGGAAGCCGCCGCTGTCGCACCCACCTCGCTGACCTTGGCGGAGGCGTCGCAAGTCCCGACAGGTCGCACGATCATCGACGGCGCGAACTGGCGCTGCGAGGCGACGGGTCAGTGCGTGGCTTCAGGCGGTTCGGCTCAGCCGGCTCAGCGCGCCTGCCGCCGCGTGGTGGCGCGCCTGGGGCCTGTCAGCGCGTTTTCCTGGAAGGGCGAGACTCTGGACGAGTCTGCCCTCGCGACGTGCAACACCGCCGCACGCTGATCGGCTAGACGGTTTCGCCTCTCAAGCGACCGGCGATCCGTGCGCGGCCGATGAGGGGCGCCATCGCCGCCATGTCCGGCCCGTGCGTCTGGCCCGTCAGGATCAGGCGCAGCGGCATGAACAGGGCCTTGCCCTTGGCGCCGGTCCGCTCCTTGACCGCTGCGGTCCAGGTTGACCAGGCGCCGGCGTCGATGGTCTCGGGCAGAACCTCCAACGCGGCCTCGGCGAAGGAGGGATCCTCGATCACCGGCGTGACCGGCCCCTTGAGGATTCTCGCCAGCTCGGCGACGTCGGAAAAGCGCGTCAGGTTCGGCCGCACCGCCTCCCAGAATTCCGCGCCCAGGTCGCAGCCCAACGCGTCAAGTCTCGGCCGAGCCTCGTCGTAATCCAGCCCATGCAGGGCCTGGGCGTTCAGCCGCATCAGGTCGGCCTCGTCGTAGCGCGCGGGCGAGCGCCCCATCTTGGAGAAGGCGAATCCTCGGCCAAGGGCCTCGAGCGAGGGCGAGACCTCCAGCGGGTCCGAGGTGCCGATCCGGCCCAGGTGGCTGGTGATGGCGATCGGCTCGACCCCTTCCTCTCTCAGCTGGGCGATCGATAGCGAGCCGAGACGCTTGGACAGGGCGTCGCCGTTGGCGTCGACCAGCAACGGCATATGGGCGAACGACGGAACCTGCCCTCCCTCAGCATGCTTCAAGAGCGCCTCGAAGATCTCGATCTGGGCGCCGGTGTGGGTGACGTGGTCCTCGCCTCGGATCACATGGGTGATGCCCATGTCGATGTCGTCCACCACCGACGGCAGGGTGTAGAGATAAAGCCCGTCCTCGCGGATCAGCACCGGATCCGACATGGAGGCGGTGTCCACCTCGGCGTGCCCGCGCGCCAGATCCTCCCAGGCGACGCGGCGGCCGTCCAGCTTGAAGCGCCAGTGCGGGCGGCGACCCTCGGCCTCCAGCCGGGCCCTGTCTTCCTCGGTGAGGCTCAGGGCGGCGCGGTCATAGATGGGCGGCAGACCGCGCGACAGCTGGACCTTGCGTCGCCGATCCAGCTCCTCGCCCGTTTCGTAGCAGGGGTAGAGCCGTCCGGCCGCCTTCAGCCGCTCGGCGGCGGCGTGATAGGCGTCGAAGCGCTGGGACTGGTTGTGGCGCTCGTCCCATTCCAGGCCCAGCCATCGCAGGTCGTCCTCGATCCCTCGTTCAAACTCGGGTGTTGATCGCGCCAGGTCAGTGTCGTCGATGCGCAGGACGAACTGCCCCCCCTGCCCTTTCGCGAACAGCCAGTTGACCAGGGCGGTACGAACGTTGCCGACGTGCAGCCGGCCCGTGGGCGACGGGGCGAAACGGACCTTGACGGACATGGGAAACCTTGAAGACGCGAAGGCGGCTAGGTCGTCCGGCGCCGGTGCGAAGTCAAGCGCGGGCGCTTCGACGGCGTCTCCATCGCCAGGCATCCCAGGCGAGAGCCGCCGAGACTCCCCGGCGTCCTCAGTCGTCCCGATGGACGCGTTCGCGGCGCTCGTGACGCTCCTGAGCCTCGACCGACAAGGTGGCGGTCGGACGGGCCTCGAGCCGCCCCAGGCTGATCGGCTCGCCGGTATCCTCGCAGTAGCCGTAGGAGCCATCCTCGATCCGGCGCAGGGCGTCGTCGATCTTGGAGATCAGCTTGCGCTGGCGATCACGCGTTCGCAGTTCAAGCGCCCGGTCGGATTCGGACGACGCTCGATCCACCAGATCCGGGTGGTTCTCCGTTTCGGCCTGAAGATTGACCACGGTGCCGCGCGCCTCGCGAAGGATCTCGTCCTTCCAGTCCAGCAGCTTTTGTTTGAAATAGGCCAACTGCCGTTCATTCATGAACGGCTCCGCCTCACTCGGCCGATAGGCCGGTTTGGCGGGGCTGACAGACGCCAGTGCACTCATCATGCGACGCTACCCCACAGACGCCCCCTCTGGCGTGAGACGGCGTTTACCTATCGTCACGAGTCTCCGCAACCGCTTCGCGAAGCCGTGATCGGTCAAAAGGTCGGCCGTGTCCTACGCGCCGCAGTGATCGGTGTTTAGGCGCGTTGCAGGAGAAATCTCACGCGGGACGCGCCACACCCTAGGCCTGCGCTTTGGCCAGTTCCACCGCCGCGCGCAGGTCGATTTGATCCAGCACGGCTGCGAGCCCAGGGTGATCGTCGGCCGCACGCGCCTCCGCCGACAGACGCGACAGGCCCTGGAGGGCGTGCGCGCCGTCCCCACCAGACAGCAGCGCCAGCTTCAGTTCGTCCAGCCGGTCCAGCAGCCCTGCGCCGCGCCGAAACGCCCGGCGCCGTCGCTCGGTGGGATCTTCGACGCCCTGCAGCGCCATCAGACTGGAAACATCGGCGACCCCGCCCGCCGTACCCGCCTGGGCCGCGCGCACCGATGGGGCGGTTCCGGGGCTGGAGACGGAAAAGCCGCCGACAGTCGATCGCGGCTGCGCTCGGTTGGGCGCGCCGGAGGGCGACGCGCCGCCAGGGCCAGTCACCTTCATGATCGTTTCACGCGCGGGATAGCCATGACGCACCCTTGCGGGCCCAGCCGTCACTGTTTGGTTAATGGACAAGGCAGGAAATGCCGGGCGGCGCCGAAGCCTTGGCTCCGAGCACCTGTTTTTATTTAGCTTTTCAAGGTAGATGGTTTGGCACGAGATTGGCAATGAACGCTGGCAGTCCCTTCGCGAGCGTTCTCATGATTTCGACCCGTCGTCTCCGCGCCGCCGCCCTCATCGCCCTCGCTCCTGCGGCGTTGGTGATGGCCGCCCTGCCGGATGTCGCCCTGGCTCAGTCTCGGATCAAGGACATCGTGGCCGTCGAGGGCGTCAGGACCAATCAGTTGATCGGTTACGGCGTGGTGGTCGGGCTGAACGGGACGGGAGATTCGCTAAGGAATTCGCCCTTCACCCGACAGTATCTGGAAGCCATGACCGAGAAGCTGGGGTTCAACATTCGTGACGCCAACGCCAACACCAAAAATCTGGCGGGAGTGATGGTGACCGCCGAGCTCCCGGCTTTCGCCACGCCCGGATCGCGAATCGACGTCAATGTCTCCTCCATGGGCGACGCCAAGAGCCTTCTGGGCGGTCAGTTGATCGTCACCGAACTGCGCGGCGCGGGTGGTGAGATCTATGCGATCGCCCAAGGCTCGGTGCAGACGGGCGCGGTGTCCGCCTCGGGGGCCTCGGGCTCCTCGGTAACGCGCGGCGTGCCGACCGCGGGCCGGATCGCGGCGGGCGCCGTGGTCGAGCAGGACACGGGCTTTTCCCTCGCCTCCCTGGACCAAATAAGACTGACCCTGCGCAATCCGGACTTTACGACAGCCCAGCGCGTCGCCCAGGCGATCAACCAGGCTTATCCAGGCGCCGCCTACGCCGAGAACGGCGCGGTGGTGACCCTGCGTCCGCCGCCGCACCTGGGCATGCCCGGCTTCCTGACCCAGGTCGAGAACCTGACCGTTCAGGTCGATACCCCCGCCCGGGTGGTGATCGATGAGGTCAACGGCGTCATCGTGATGGGCGAAGCTGTGCGCGTGTCAACCGTGGCGGTGGCCCAGGGCAACCTCACCGTCTCGGTCCAGGAGAATCCCTTCGTCAGCCAGCCCGAGCCCTTTTCGGACGGGCGCACTGTGGTCGCGCCCCAGTCCGACGTAGTGATCGAGGAGGAGCTTGGCCGCGAAATCCGCATCGTGGAGGGCTCCACCTCGCTGTCGACACTTGTCAGCGGCCTGAACGCCCTGGGCGTCAGCCCGCGCGACATGATCAGCATCCTGCAGGCCATCAAGGCCGCGGGCGCTCTCCAGGCCGAGATCGAGGTGATGTGATGAGCCCCCTCGCCCCCTCCCCCGATCTCCTGCGCGCCGCGCCCGTTCTGGGACAGGCGGCCGACGCGGCCCAGATGCGCAAGGTGGCCGAGGACTTCGAGGCCAGCTTCGTGGCCATGATGCTCAGGCCCATGTTCGAGGGGCTGTCGACCGACGGCCCGTTCGGCGGCGGCCAGGGCGAAGCCATGTGGCGCTCCTTCATGATCGACGAGATGGGCAAACAGACCGCGCGGGCCGGCGGCGTCGGCCTGGCCGACACGGTGCTGGCCGAGATGCTCAAGATGCAGGAACAGCCGGAGGCCGCCGCGTGACCCCCACTGCCAATTTAGCCGACATGACCGAACGCACCCGCCAGATGACCACCCTGACCGAGCGCCTGACGGAGCGGCTGGGCGACGAACTGGCCGCCTTCGAGGCGCGTCGCCCTCAGGATGTGGCCGCAACGGTGCACGAGACCCAGGCCATGGCCAACCAGTATCGTCGCGAATCGGCGCGGATGAAGGCCGATCGCGCCCTGTTGGAACGCGTGCCCGGTCCGGACCGCTCGGCCCTGGCGCAGGCGACGCGCGCCTTCGAGGCGGTGCTGACCCGCCACGCGCGCGCTGTGGAGGCCGCGCGCGTCATCAGCGAGGGACTGGTCAAGGCGATCGCCGCCGAGGTGGCCGAAGCCCGAAACCGCGCCTCGGGCTACGGCGCCGGCGGCCGCGCCCAGGCGGTCGACGGCCGCGCCGTCACCTTCAACCGCACAGCCTGAACAAACCCGTCTGCAAGAGGCGAGTGTGCGGGTCGTCCGTTTCAGAGGCGAGGGGCGGCGCTCGCCCAGGCCCCCCTTCACTCGATCTCTGTCGCTGATGAGCGCGGACCCGGATCCCCGGGGCCGTAAATTCTGACTGTAGCGGCGCTCTGATGGCGGGAACGACGCGTCCTTCGACCGGCCGTGCCCCCGCGACAGCATGACGCGCGCCTATTGACCGTTTCAGCGTTACAGCATAGTGAAACGTCATGGTCGAAAGAATCCCGCCCCACGCCGCCGCCCTGACCAAGAGTCGCCTCTCCCTTTACGACGCCGTTCTTGCGCTCAGGACGCGCGACGAAGTCGACGCCTTCCTGGCGGATCTCTGCACGCCCGCCGAATTACGCGCCTTCGCCGAACGGTGGGAGGTGGCGCGCCTGCTGGACGCCGGCGGCAAATCGTACCGCGAGATCGCGGCCGAGGCCCATGCCAGCCCGACCACCGTCGTCCGCGTCGCCCGCTTCCTGAGGGAGATGCCGCACCAGGGCTATCGCCTGGTGCTGGACCGTCTCAAGTCCTGATCCTCTGTCGAAAGTGAACCCATGAGCACCGTGAAGGGGCGGCTCCGCATCGCCGTCCAGAAATCAGGACGCCTGTCTGAACGCAGTCTCGATCTCGTTCGGGACGCGGGTCTGCGCGTGGTCAAGGGAACGAACGACCTGCTCTATCGGGTCGAAAACTATCCCATCGACCTGCTGCGGGTCCGCGATGACGACATCCCAACCTTCGTCGCCGACGGGGTCTGCGACTTGGGCGTAGTGGGAGAGAACGTGTTGGAGGAGTGCCGCAACGGCGGACCGCTCGCCGAGGTCGTCATGCCGCTGGGTTTCGGTCGCTGCACGCTGAAGATCGCCGCGCCGTCGACCCTGGATTACGTGCGCCCGTCGTCTCTACAAGGCCGCCGCATCGCCACCAGCTATCCGCGCGTGCTCAAGCGGTGGCTGACCGACCAAGGCGCGGGCCTGTTGCGCGTGACCGTGCTGGAACGG
>CAZITK010000088.1:0-7651 GCA_964542145.1 uncultured Brevundimonas sp. | reverse complement strand
AAGACCACCCGGTCAATCGCATGATCCTGGAGGCCTGGCTGGGCTCGGCCGGCCATGCGGCCGCAACCGTGGAGAACGGTCGCGAGGCGCTGGACATCTGTCAGACTGAACGGTTCGATCTGATCATCATGGACGTCAACATGCCCGTCATGGACGGCCTGACCGCCACGCGCCTGCTGAGAGACGAAGGCGGGCTGAACGGCGAAACCCCCGTCGTGGTCCTGTCGGCTTCGGCGCGCACCGAGGACCATCAGGCTGGACTGGACGCGGGAGCCGACGCCTATCTGAACAAGCCGGTCGATTTCGGCGCCCTGGCGAGCGTGGTGTCGCGGGTTCAGGGCGGTCGCATGTCGGTGCAGGGCCTGGCCGAAGCGGTCGCCGCCTGAGCGAGCGACGGTTCAGGAAGATGAACCCAGACTGAACCTCGCCGTTCAGTCTGGGCTCAGGCTGGAGCCTCCATAAGGTCAGGCATCACCAAGCCGGAGCCAGGAGAGCCCCATGAAGACCCGCATGAAGATCGCCTCCGCCGCCATGGCCGCGATCATCGGCGTCACCGGCCTTGGCGTCGGCAGCGCCGCCGCCTCGACCGCCATCAGCACCAGCGCAGCCGTCGTCGTCGAGGCGCAACCGCGCGACCGCTGGGAACGCCGCGATGACCGCCGCAACCCTCGGCGCGACGCCCGTCCTGATCGCCGCGACTATCGCCAGGACATGCGCCGTGATCGGCGCGAGTACCGTCAGGACCGTCGTGAGTATCGACGCGACCTGCGTCAGGATCGCCGCCATTTCGAACGCGACCGCCGCGCCTACCAGCGCTGGCAGCAGGCGCAACGCCGCTATCACGCCCCTCGCTATGTGCCGCCCCGCGGCTATGCGGTCCGCAGTTGGCGCTATGGCGAGCGGATGCCCGCCTATTACATGGATCGCCGCTATGTCGTGACGGACTATCACCGCTATGGCCTGCGCGCGCCGCCGCGTGGCTACCACTATGTCCGTTCGGGCAATGATGTGGTTCTCGCCGCCGTGGCCGGAGGCCTGATCACCGCCGTGATCGCGGGTCTGTTCCACTAGACCCGTCCGCCTGACACTGGAGACGCCCCGGGGGAGACTCCGGGGCGTTTTCTGATGCGCGGGCTTCCAATCGCAGCCCGAGGCGTTAGGAGCGGAGCATGATCGCCCAACGCCTCACCGCCCTAGAGAAGGCCGCCCAGGAAGGTCAGCGGGCCCTGTCTGCGGATGCGGTGATGTTCGCGCGCCTGACGGAGATGGCGGGCGACTTCGCGGTCAATCTGATCCTGGCGATGATCATCCTGGCGGTCACGGTGATCGCCTCGCGATGGGCCTCGGGATCCGCGCGACGACTGTTGAGCCGCGTGCGCGGCTTCCGTCACGATCCGACCGTGCTGAATTTCGCGGTGCAGGTGGTGCGCGTGGTCGTGCTGATCATGGGCCTGATCATGGTGCTGCAGCGGCTGGGGGTGCAGACGACCTCCATTCTGGCCGTTCTGGGCGCGGCGTCCCTGGCCGTGGGACTGGCGCTTCAGGGGACTCTGTCCAATGTGGCCGCAGGGGTCATGCTGCTGGTTCTCAGGCCCTACCGCGTAGGCGACGTGGTCACGATCGGAGCTCAAAGCGGCTCCGTGCAGCGGCTCGACCTGTTCACCACCCAGTTGTCGAACGGAAACAATCACAAGATCGTCGTACCGAACTCCCAGGTCTTGAGCGACGTCATCATCAATCTGTCGGGTCAGCAGACGCGCCGGCTCGAGATCAATTTCGGCGTCGGCTATGGCGACGACCTGAACCGGGCGCGCGAGGTGTTGTGCAACGTCGCCGCGGCCCATGACAAGGTTTTGGGCGATCCCCTGCCCTGGGCCGGTGTGACCAACCTGGCGGACAGCGCGGTTCAGATCACGCTCCAGGCCTGGGTGAAGTCCGAGGACTGGTGGCAGACCCAGGCCGACCTGTTTCAGTCGGGCAAGGAGGCGCTGGACGCCGCCGGCATCGACCTGCCTTATCCGCATCAGGTTTCGGTCGTGCGCGATCCCATCGTGCCGGCGACAGCGAGGGCCTGACGTTTGGCGACACGTTACGATTTCGGCTCCGACAACACCGCCGGCATGGCGCCCGAGGCCCTGGAAGCCCTGAGCGCCGCCAATGGCGGTCATGTCTCGGCCTATGGGACCGACCCGGTCACGGCGCGGGCTGCGGACGCGGTGCGGCGGTTGCTGGACGCCGATGCGGAGGTGCGGTTCGTCTTTTCCGGCACCGCCGCCAACGCCATCGCCCTGTCGATGCTGGCCCGGCCGTTCGAGGCCGTGGCCGCCTATCATTCGGCCCATGTCTGCACTGACGAGACCGGGGCGCCCGGCTTCTTCGGCCAGGGCATGGGCTTGATCGGCCTGCCGGGGTTCTCGGGCAAGGTCGATCCGTTCGGCCTGGCGGCCGTGCTGGAGGAGCCCGAGGTCGGTCACCGTCAGCCAGTCGCGGCGCTGAGCCTGACCCAGGCCACGGAATACGGCGCGGTCTATTCGGTGGATGAGATGCGCAAGCTGATCGAACCGGCCAAGGCGCGGGGCCTGGGGGTGCATCTGGATGGCGCGCGGCTGGCCAATGCGGCGGCGGCCGGCTTCGACCTGACCCAGATCGCGCGCATGGGCGTCGACATCCTGGTGCTGGGCGGGGCCAAGGCCGGGGCCGGCTGTGTCGAGGCCCTGGTGCTGTTCGACAAGACCATGGGCCGACGGCTGGACAACCGCTTGAAGCAGGCCGGACAGATGTCGTCCAAGACCCGGATGCTGTCGGCGCCCATGCTGGGGCTGATCGAAAGCGGCGCCTGGCTGGACCGGGCGGCCCACGCCAATCGCATGGCCGACCGGCTGGCCGACGGCATCGAGGCGAAGACGCCCCATGCCCTGGCCCATCCCGTGCAATCCAACACAGTGTTCGCGCGCCTCGACGCGGCGGCGCACCAGGCCCTGACCGCAGCGGGCTGGGCCTGTTACCGGTTCGACGACGGCTCGGTCCGGTTCGTCTGTTCGTGGTCGACGACGGAGGCTGTGGTGGATGAGTTGATCGCTACGATGGCGCACATCTAGGAATCTCGATGGTTCAAACCGCCCACACCCCCATGACCGAGCCCGAGCCCTCGCTGGTGCTCGTCGCCCGCGTCGCCGGCGCCTTCGGGGTCAAGGGCGAGGTGCGGGTCAGCGCCTTTACGGCCGATCCCATGGCGTTGAAGGCCTATGGACCGCTGCTGCGGGAGGACGGGTCGCCGGGCCTGACCCTGACGGCGGCGCGGCCGGCCAAGGACGGGGTCGTGGGGCGGGCGAAGGAAGTCGCCACCAAGGAAGAAGCGGACGCCCTGAGGGGACTGAGGCTGTACGTGCCGCGCGCGGCGTTCCCGCCGCCCGAAGATGAGGACGAATTCTATCTGACCGACCTCGTCGGGCTGGAGGCGCGCGACGCGGAAGACGCGGTGATCGGGCGGGTCAAGGCGGTGCAGAATTACGGCGCCGCCGACATGCTGGAGATCGCGCCGGCGGACGGCGGCCCGACCTGGTATCTGCCGTTCACGCGCGAGGCTGTGCCGGACGTGAAGACGACCGAGGGCTGGCTTCGCGCCCTGCCGCCGGCCGAGGTCGAGGCCGGGGGGCGCGAGGGCTGAGCGGCGTGGGAGTGCGTCGTGGTTCATCACAACGGGCACGACGGGTCCACGACTTCCGCTCATCCCCGCGAGGGCGGGGATCCAGTTCTTGTATCGCGCGAGGTGCTTAGGATCGGCGGCAGTGCGCTTTCGGCATGATCTGATCGCCCAAAGCACTGGGTCCCCGCCCTCGCGGGGATGAGCGGAGTGTCACGGGCGGCGCCAGAGGAAGGCCGCCGTCCCGCGTGGGCGAGGACGGCGGTGGCGCTTGGCCTACCAGAGGCGGACGCGGTCTTCGGGCGCCAGGTAGTAGGCGTCGCCGGGCTGGACGTCGAAGGCGTCGTACCAGGCGTCGATGTTGCGCAAGGGGCCGACCACGCGGAACTCCGGCGGCGAGTGCGGGCCCTGGGCGACCTGTTGGCGCAGCGCGTCGTCGCGGGCCTTGCCCCGCCACACCTGGGCCCAGCCGTAGAAGACGCGCTGATCGCCCGTCGTGCCGTCCAGCACCGGCGCCTCCTGACCGTTCAGCGACACACGATAGGCCTCCAGCGCCAGGGTGACGCCGGCCAGATCGCCGATGTTCTCGCCCATGGTCAGGGCGCCCTGGAGGAAGTGGCCCTCGATCGGTTCGTAGCTGTCGAACTGAGCCCCCAGGATGTCGGTCTGCGCCACGAAGCGGGCGGCGTCCTCGGCCGTCCACCAGTCGCGCAGCACGCCGTCGCCGTCGGACTTCCTGCCCTGATCGTCGAATCCGTGGCCGATCTCGTGGCCGATAACCCCGCCGATGGCGCCGTAGTTGACCGCCGGATCGGCGTCGGGATCGAAGAAGGGCGGCTGCAGAATCCCGGCGGGGAAGACGATCTCGTTCTTGGGCGGCGAATAATAGGCGTTCACCGTCTGGGGCGTCATTGACCATTCCTCGTCATCGACGGGGCGGTTCAGGCGCTCCAGCTGGTAGTTCCAGGCGAACTCACTGGCGCGCAGGACATTGCCGAACAGGTCACGGTCGCGGACCTCGAGCGCGGAGTAGTCGCGCCATTTGACCGGATACCCGATCTTCACGCCGAATTTCTCGAGCTTCTCCATGGCCCGGGCCTTGGTCTCGTCGCCCATCCAGTCCAGCCCCTGAATGCGGGCTCCCATGGCGGTCTTCAGATTGGCGACCAGCTGTTCCATCTGAGCCTTGTTCTCAGCCGGGAACCAGCGGTCGACGTAAAGACGGCCCAGGGCCTCGCCCACGCGGCCGTCGGCGAAGGAGACGGCGCGTTTCCGACGTTCGCGCTGCTCCAGCTGGCCCGACAGCTCACGCGCCCGGAACTCCCACTGGGCGTCTGAGAAGCGGCGCGAGAGATAGGGAGCAGCCTGGTCGATGGTGTTCATCGCCTGCCAGGCCTTGAGCGTTTCAACCGGCGTCTCGGCGTAGATGGCGGCGATGCGAGGGAAGGCCGTGTTCTGGCTGAGGACAAAGCGGTCGACATCGCCCATGCCGGCCTCCCGGAAGAAGCCCGTCCAGTCGAATCCGGGCGCGAATGCGACAAGCTCGGCCGGGCTCATGGGGTTGTAGGTGCGGTCGCGGTCGCGGCTTTCGGCCCGGCTCCAGTGGGCCTCGGCGATTCGGGTTTCGAGAGCGACGATGTCGGCGGCCGCCTCTGCGGCGTTCTCCCAGCCGATCATGCCCAGCATCCGGGCGACATAGGCCTGATAGGCCTGAAGCTTGTCGGCGAAATTGGCGGTCAGATAATAGTCGCGATTGGGCAGGCCCAGGCCGGCCTGGCCCATGTAGGCGGCGTACTGCGTGGGATTCTTGGCGTCATCCGAGACGTTGAGCCCGAAGAAGGCCGAACCCGGGCGATACCGGGTGCGGCCCATATAGGCGGCCAGGGCGTCATGGCTGTCCAGCGCACGGATTTCCGCGAGCATGGGTTCGACCGGCGCCATGTCCAGGCTTTCGACGCGCGCCTCGTCCATATAGCTGTTGTAAAGCCCGGCGATGCGCTGCTCGTCCGTGCCGGCGGCGGGGCTGGACGCCGCGATCTCGGTGACCAGGGTCTCGAGCCGGTTGTCCGATAGCTGGCGCAGAAGGTCGAAGGAGCCGTAGCGCGTGCGATCCGCCGGGATCACCAGGTTATCGACGAAGCCGCCGTTGGCGTACTGGAAGAAGTCGTCACCGGGCCGCACCGAGGTGTCACGGCCCGAGAGGTCAAAGCCCCATTCACCGAAGCGCGGCGACTCAATTCCCTCATAGCCCGTCGGCCCAAGCACCGGACCGTCGAACAGGGCGACGACGTTGCAGACGGCGTCGACGCAGCGGTCGTGCTCTGCGTCATGAGCCAGGGCGGCCGAGGGCAGGATCAGGGCGCCGATAGCGGCGCCGAGCAGCAGCATTTTCAAGGCGGTCATTTCCCTATGGTGCGCGTGCAGGCGCGCTGACGATCTTTGAGGCGGCGCACCTTAGGCCCGAGCGCGCGCGGCGTTCCTTAATAATAATTCATGCCGGGCCGTCCAGGCGACCAATCCGCGCGGGTCGCCTGTCTCTCGGCCCGCGTGCCGGGTCGGAGACGGGAACCGATCACTGGGCGCATGGGCCTCGCCTCACCCCTTGTCCTCCCGGAAGGCGCGCCAGCGACTATCCGGGACAAGGCCAGATGCAAAGTCGCTGGTCCCGGCTCGCCGCTTCGCGTCGTCCGGGATGACAAGCCTGAATGCGGGGGGCTGGTCCTCAATAGAATGACGACTCCATGCGGGGCTCGCCGCGCGGGTCGGCGCGGGCTGGAGGGCCGGGCGGCGGGGCGTCGCGGAACAGTTCGTTGGGGATGTCCTGGCGACGCTGAGGCGAGCCGCGTTCGGGCGGCGGGCCGGGAATGGGGCCCCGCACCACCGGGGGGCCGGGATCGGCCGGGACCGGTGGTTGAGGCTGGTTATCGATGACCGGCGGACCGGGATCGGGACTGCCCCACAGGCTGCCGCCCAGACCCCCAAGGGCATCGCCGATGACGTCGCGCTGGGACCAGCCGTCGGGCGCGGGGGGGCCGTTGGGGATGGGCAGGACGTTCAGGCGCGGCAGGGCCGCCTGCATGAAGCCGCGCCAGATGGCCGCAGGGGCCGTACCGCCAGTCACGCCGCGCATGGCGGTGTTGTCGTCCTTCCCCACCCAGACGGCGGTGGTGAAGCCGCCGGTGTAGCCGACGAACCAGGCGTCCTTGTAGTCCGAGGTGGTGCCGGTCTTGCCGGCGATGTCGCGCCCGCCGATGGCCGCGCCCTGGCCGGTGCCCGAGGTGATCACGCCGCGCAGCATCTGATTCAGATAATAAAGCGGCGGGTTCTGGATGATCTGCAGCTGATCGCGCTGGGCGCGCTGGTAGATGACGCGGCCCGCTTCGGTGCGGATGCGGCTGATGCCGTGGGCCTCGGCCTTCTTGCCGCCATTGGCGAAGGCGTCGAAGGCCTGGGCCATCTCCAGCGGCGACACCTCGACAGCGCCCAGGGCCATGGACGGCTGAAGCCCGATGTTGGACTGGATGCCCAGACGGCGCGCCAGTCGCGCCACGCTGTCTCGCCCCACCTGATCCGCGAGCATGGCGGCGGTGGTGTTCAGCGACTGGGCCACGGCGTTGGACAGACTGGTCGGGCCGATGTAGCGGCCGTTGTAGTTGCGTGGGGTCCACCCGCCGATGGTGACCGGTTCGTCCACCACCGGGGTGTCGGGGGTATAACCGGCCTCGAGCGCCGCCAGATAAACAAACGGCTTCCAGGCCGAACCCGCCTGACGCTTGGCGTCGACGGCGCGGTTGAACTGGCTGTCGGCGTAGGAGGCCCCGCCGATCATGGCGCGCACCCTGCCCTCCCCGTCGAGCGCCACCAGAGCCGCCTGCTGCACGCCCCGACCTTCATCGCGCTCAAGAATACGGTGGACCGCACGCTCGGCCGCGGTCTGTAGCGTCAGATCGAGGGTCGTCTCGACCACCAGGTCTTCGGTCGGTTCGCCGACCAGGCCGCGAATCTCCT
>CAZITK010000087.1:0-7685 GCA_964542145.1 uncultured Brevundimonas sp. | reverse complement strand
GGCAAGGCCATCGCGTCTGGCGACACCGACGGCTTCGTCAAGGTCATCTTCGACGCCAAGACCGGCGCCCTGATCGGCGCTCACATGATCGGCCACGAGGTGACCGAGATGATCCAGGGCTATGTCACCGCCATCACCCTGGAGGCGACCGAGGAGGACATCCACGGCATCGTCTATCCGCACCCGACCATGTCCGAGGCCATGCACGAGGCGGCGCTGGACGCCTATGGTCGGGTGATCCACCTGTAGGCAACTTCGCGAACCGCCAACTGCTTGTCCTTCCGGAAGTGGCGTTAGCGACCATCCAAGACAGGGGCAGATGCCTCTTCGCTCGTGCCTGCTCTCCGCTGTTCTGTGGCGGGAGGACGAGCAGAGCGACCTGCTAGCGACCCCATGGACAATTCGTAACACGCCAGCCACGGCAATCGACTTTCCCCGCACGCTTACCCCCGCTAGCGTGTGCCGCCTAACGGGGAAACGTGATCCATGCGCCTGAAGTCCACCCTGCTCGCCGGTCTGTCGGCGATCGCCCTGATGTCCGGCCCCGCCCTGGCTCAACCGACGACAGGGGAGGGGAGGCCGGCGTCGACGGCCGCGCCCGCCAGCTCCCAGAGCCTGATGCCCGTCGAAGAATACCGGCTCGACAACGGCCTGAAGGTCATTTTTCACATCGACCGCTCCGACCCCGTGGTGGCCGTCGTCCTGGCCGCCCACGTGGGATCGGCCAGCGAATTGCCGGGCCGCACCGGCTTCGCCCACCTGTTCGAACATCTGTTTTTCCTGGATTCGGAGAACCTGGGCCCGGGCGGACTCGACGCCATGAGCGCGCGGATCGGCGGCTCGGGCGCCAATGGCTCGACCAGCCGCGACATCACAGACTACCTCCAGACCGTACCCAACGACGCCCTGGAGAAAATGATCTGGGCCGAGGCGGACAAGCTGGGCTATTTCATCAACACGGTCACCGACGCCGTGCTCGCCAAGGAGAAGCAGGTCGTCAAGAACGAAAAGCGCCAGAGCGTCGACAACCAGCCGTATGGCCACACCCACACGGTGATCCCGGCGGCGCTTTACCCGTCAGATCACCCCTACAGCTGGTCAGTGATCGGCTCGCTGGCCGATCTGGACGCTGCAACCCTGGACGACGTGCGTGGCTTTTACGCCGAGCACTACACCCCCCAGAACACCGCCCTGGTCATCGCCGGGGACTTTGATCCCGCCCAGGCGCGAGAATGGGTCCAGAAGTATTTCGGCGAGATCCCCGGCGGCGCGCCTGAGCGCGGGCCCCAGGCGCGTCCGGCCGACCTCCGGGAAACCGTCAGCCTGTATCACGAGGACAACTTCGCCCGCCTGCCGGAACTGACCCTGGTGTGGCCGACCGTGCCGCGCCTGCACCCGGACGAACAGGCGCTGGACGTCCTGCAGGAACTACTGACCGACGGAAAGGAATCGCCGCTCACCGCCGTGCTCGTCGATGAGCAAACCCTGAGCGACGAGGTCACGGCCTATTCCCAAAACGGCCGCATCGCCGGCGAGGCGTATTTCGTTGTTCGCGCCTTTGACGGGACCGATCTGGACAGGGTTCGTGCGGCTGTGGACGCCGGCTTCGCCCGTTTCGAGCGCGACGGCGTCGATCCCGAGGCCCTGGAGCGCATCAAGACCATGCGCGAGGCGAACTTCTACGGCCGGTTAGGCAGCGTGCTGCAGAAGGCGTCCAGCCTTGCCCGTTACGACCTGTTCTCCGGCACGTCCGACTACGCCGACCGGGAGTTGGCCGCCCTGCGCGCCGTCACGGCAGAGGATGTGATGCGGGTCTACCGGACCTATATCCAGGACAGGCCGCATGTTGCGACCAGCTTCGTGCCGCGCGGTCAGGTCGCTCTGGCGCTGGAAGGCTCGACCCAGGCCGAGGTGGTGATCGAGCCCATCATCCAGGGCGCCGAGGCCGCGTTTGATCCGGAGACGGGGCAGGGGGTCGAGGTGGCCCGCACCCCCTCCAGCTTCGACCGCAGCCAGGAGCCGCCATCCGGCTCGACTCCTGTCGTGACCGTCCCCGCCATCTGGGACGCGCGCCTGGCCAACGGTCTGACCGTCATGGGCATCCACGACGCCGAGGTTCCGCTGGCCAGCTTCGAGCTGTCTTTCGACGGCGGCCGTCTGTTCGACGACATCGAGCGGCCGGGCGCGGCCTATCTGCTTTCTCAGCTGATGGATCGCGGCACCGCGGATCGCACGCCCGCCGAACTGGAGAACGCCTTGAAATCTCTCGGCGCGACGATCAGCGTTCGCGCCGAGGACGAGCGCTTCGTCATCTCCGGCCGCACCCTGGCCCGGAATTTCGCCCCGACCCTGGAGCTGGTCGAGGAGATGCTGCTGCGGCCGCGCTGGGACGAGACTGAGCTGGCCCTCGCCAAGGCGGCGACCACCGCGCGCATCCAGGCCGCCCGCGCCCAGCCGAACGCGCGCGCCACGCGGGTGATGGACCTGGTCACCTATGGAGAGGAGCACATCCTGTCGGGCAGCGTGCTGGGCACCGAATCCTCGGTCGCCGCCCTGACCATGGACGACCTCAAGCGATACATGAGCCAGGCGCTGACGCCGGTGAACGGCCGGCTTCGCGTGGTCGGTGATGTCGATCCCCCGCAGGTTATGGCGGCCGTGAGGGTCCTGGACTCGGCCTGGACCGCCGCCGGCCCCGTGAGTATTCCGTCCTGGCCGCGCCCGGCGCCGCCCGAGGCGTCGCGCGTCTACTTCTACGACATGCCCGGCGCCAGTCAGTCGATCCTGATGTTCGGCTATCCGGCCCTGACCCGCGCCGATCCCGACTTCTTCGCCGCCACCATGATGAACTATCGTCTGGGCGGGGGCGGTTTCGCCTCGCGCCTGACCCAACAGCTGCGCGAAGGGCAGGGCTATACCTATGGTGTCAGAACGGGCTTCTCCGGCGGCCGTGACTTCGGCAATTTCAGCCTTTCCAGCGGCGTCAGGGCCAATGTGACGCTCGAAGCCGCGACTTTGGCCCGCGACATCATGCGGGACTTCGGTCCGACCTTCACCGCAGAGGACCTGGAGGTCACCCAGAGCTTCCTGATCAAGAGCCGGGCCCGGTCGTTCGAGACCGCCGGCGCCAAGCTGGGCCTGCTGGCCAACATCGGCGACTACCACCTGCCGAGGGACTACGTGGCGCGTGAACAGGCCCAGATCGAAGCCCTGACCGTGGAGCGCATCCGGGACCTGGCCGCGCGAAATCTCCGCACGGACGCCATGACCTATGTGGTCGTCGGCGACGGCGCCACTCAGGCCGAACGGCTCGAGGCGTTGGGCTATGGCGCGCCCGTCATGATGAACGAGGCGCTGGAGGCGGCAGAGGACTAGGCTCGCCAGAGTTCAGCGCTTCTTGCCCAGCTCCGCCGCGATGTCCTTGGTCAATCGCCCGACCTTGCGATGCGCGGCGGTGATCTGGTCGCGCGTCACGCCCCAGCGTTTCATCCAGTATTCGACCGCCTTGCGTTCGGACAGGTCCAGTCGGTCCTTGTCGATGAAACCGCGCTTGTCCTTCAAGCCTGCCATAGTTCGCACCCCGCTTCTCAGGCTGAAGGGTAGCGGGTCTGCAGAGCGATCGGAACTGCACATCGACTGCGCCTAAGATATATTATGCGAAATCGTAGATCGGTCGTCAAAGCGTCGCCAGGCTGTCGTCAAAGCTGAGGCGAAGCGTCACAGGCCCACGCTAATGCCCCGCTGACCGCCGAACGGCGAGATTCTCGGGGACAGACACGAATGACCTTCCGCTCCACGCGACTGCGCCTGGCTCACCGCGCCGCCGCCGGCGTCCTGATCGCGGCCGCCGGCCTGGCCGCCGCTCCGGCGATCGCCGACACCGCCAATCGCGCCGTCGAACTGGCCGAGCTGTCTCAGAACACCGTCACCGGCCACGTCACCGACGGCTCGGGCTCGCCGCTTCCGGGGGCCCGCGTCAGCATCCCGGCGCTGGGCTTCACCACCGCCACCGACCGCCAGGGTCGGTTCGTCCTGCCGTCGCTGCCGGCCGGCGACCACATGCTCCAGGTCGATTATCTCGGCCTGCCCTCGACCACCCAGGTCGTCACCGTGGTTAACGGCCGGGTGGCCGTGGCGAACGTCGTCCTGGCGGATTCGACCGTTCTGGAGGAAATCGTCGTGCTCGGCTCGCTGTCCGACAGCGTCGCGCGCGCCCTGAACCAGCAGCGCACAGCCGACAACACCACCAATGTCGTCTCGTCCGACTCCATCGGCCGTTTCCCCGACAGCAACATCGCCGAGGCCCTGCAACGGGTGCCCGGCATCGGCGTCGAACGCGACCAGGGCGAAGGGAACTTCGTCAGCCTGCGTGGCTCGCCCGCCGCCTTTACCTCGATCACGGTCGACGGCGTCTCCATTCCGGGGACCAACCCCGACACCCGCGCCGTCGATCTGGGCGCCCTCCCCTCCGAGGTCGTCAGCGCCTTGGAGATCAACAAGACCCTGCTGCCCAGCCAGGACGCCGACTCCATCGCCGGTTCGATCAATCTGGTCACCCGCTCGGCCTTCGACCGGCGCGGCCGCAGCATCCGTCTCAACGGCGGCCTCAGCCATAACGAAATGGGCGACACCTCCGACCGGCGCGCCTCGGCCGTGGTCTCCGACCTGTTCGGCCCCAACCGCGAATTCGGCGCCCTGCTGTCGGCCAGCTACGCCAAGACCGATCGTCGCGTCGACAACATCGAGTCGGTCTGGGACATCATCGAGAACGCCGAGGGCGAGGACATCCTCGGTGTGCCGGTCCAGGAGTTCAAGGACTACGACACCCGCCGCGAGCGTCTCAGCCTGACGGGAGCCCTGGAGTACCGGCCGGACGACCTGAACCGCTACTTCCTGCGCGCCACCTGGGCCCGCCGCACCGACGACGAGTTCCGCAACCTGCTGGCCATCCTGTATGAGGACGGCACGATCCAGCCCGGCGCCACCGAACAGTCCGCCACCTTCAACCGTGGCCGTTTCGCCCGCGAGTTCCGCCACCGCGTCGTGCGCGACGAGAACTTCACCATCAGCGCGGGCGGCGAGCACGACGTCAACACCATGACGCTGGACTACACCGTCTCCTTCGCCGGCGGCGAGCAGACCTATCCGAACCGCCAGCAACTGCTGTTCCGCTCCACCGCGCGGCCGGACCTCAGCTACGACTTCTCGGGCGACCACGACAATCCGCACCTGTCGCTGTTCACCAGCCAGGAGCACCTGAACCCGGCGAACTACGAGTACCGCGAGCACGTCAATCGCTGGCAATCGACCACCCAGGACGAATGGGCGGCCGAGGCCAATCTGACCGTTCCGACCACCCTGTTCGACCAGCCCGCCGAGTGGAAGTTCGGCGGTCGGATCCGCCAGCGCGACATCGAATCCGATGAGGAAAGCTACCGCGTCCGCGCGCCCGACGGCGACCCCGGCGTTTCCTTCGCCGACCTGATGTCGGACGTGGAGTCGCGGAACTTCGACTACCATCTCGGCTGGAAGTACGACGTGGGCCAGGCGTTTGACGTCTTCCGCCGCCAGGCGCCCCTGACCACCACGCCGGCCAACCGCCGCATCCCCAACTCCACCACGACCGACTACACCGCCGAGGAAAGCATCTACGCCGCCTACGGCATGACCAAGATCCAGTTCGACCGCGCCAATCTGATCCTGGGCCTGCGTGTCGAGCACACCGAGCTGGACGGCGCCGCGCCGGTGTTCAACGAGGACACGGAGGATTTCGACATCAACCACGCCTCGCGCAGCGACACCGAATTTTTCCCCAACGCCACCCTGCGCTACCAGTTCAACGACAACCTCGTCGGCCGTGTCGCCCTGACGCGCGGCATCGCCCGGCCCCGCTATCGCGACAACGTCCCGCGCATCAGCGAGAGCGGCGACCGCAGCAGTGCATCGGTCATCAATGTGACGGCCGGCAATCCGGACCTGAACCCCACCCTTTCGAACAATTTCGACGCCGGCCTGGAATATTATTTCGAGCCGCTGGGCGTGCTGTCGGCCGGGGTTTTCTACAAGGATCTCGAGGATTACGTTTTCGAACTCACCTCGCGCGGAACCTATGCGGGCTTCGACGCCGACATCACCCGGCCCGAGAACGCCCCCGACGGTTTCATCCGCGGCGTCGAGCTGAACTACCAGCAGCAGTTCGCCTTCCTGCCGGGCTGGATGTCGGGCTTCGGGGTCGCCGCCAACTACACCTGGACCGACGCCGAAATGACCTTGCCGTTCGCCGCTCCCGGCCGTGGCACGACCGCCGCCCTGCCCAACCAGTCCGACACGACCGTCAATCTGTCGGTCTTCTACGAGACCAGCCGCTTCAACGCCCGCCTGGCCTGGACCGACCGCAGCGACTTCGTGCAGGAGTTCAACTATGAAGACCCCCGCCTTGATATCTATTGGGAAGGTCGCTCCCAGTTGGACTTCACCGCCGACGTTGATCTGACCGACCGGCTCAACATCTACCTCGAGGCCAAGAACCTGACCGACTCCGAGGGCGTGCGCTACGCCGGCGTCCGCGAGCGTCCGACCGAGCGCGAACGCTTCGGCCGCCTGATCTTCATCGGCGCGCGGGTTAGCTTCTAAAGACCAGCCAAGCGCAACTGATCGCAGGGCGGCCCGATCGCGGGCCGCTCTGCCGTCATGTTTGGGCCGCCATCAGAGGCCGACGGTCAAGGTCATGCCGTCATGGGCCGGCTCCACCCCCGGGGGCAGTCGCCGTCTCAAGGCCTGGTAGTCCAGATCGATGTGCAGGTTGGTCAGGACGGCGTGCTCCACTTCGGCGGTGGCGATCCACTCCAGCGCCTTGTCCACATGGGCGTGGGTCGGGTGCGGCGTCCAGCGCAGGGCGTCGACGATCCACACCGTCGAGCCTCGCACGATCTGCAAAGCTGCATCATCAAGATCGGACACATCGCTGGAATAGCTGACGTTTCCAAGTCGATAACCGACGGATCGTATCGGCCCGTGGGCCTGATCGAAGGTAGTGACCGGGATGACGCCGCCTGCACCACCCACCTCGGCGGTTGCGCCGAACGCCGGGATACCCACAGGCTGGCAGATGGCCGGATAGCCCAGTTTCGGCTCAAAAATGTAGTCGAATCTCTGGGTCAGGGCCTGCCGCGTCGCCGCATCCATCCAGCACGGGATGCGCCGGCGTGCACGGGCGGCAAAGACCCTCAGGTCGTCGATCCCATGGGTCTGGTCGGCATGGTCGTGGGTGTAGAGCACCGCGTCCAGCGAGGTAACACCCGTCGCCAGCATCTGGGCGCGCAGGTCGGGCGAGGTGTCGATCAGGACCGTGGTCTCGCCCCCTCCTCCCCGCCGCCGGGCCAGCAGGGAGCAGCGAGTGCGCCGGTTCCGGGGCTCTCGAGGATCGCAATCTCCCCAGTCGCCGTCGCCGCGCGGCACGCCGCCCGAAGAGCCGCAGCCCAGAATGACGATCTCGAGGTCGTCGCTCATTGCGGCCTCGGAATGCGGTCGAACAGGGCGAAGAAGGCGTCCGCGGTTCGCGCCAGGGTTTCCTCGCGGCTCCAGCCTCGGATCTCGGCCAGCCTGTCGAGAACCAGGCTCACGTAGGCCGGCTCATTGCGCCGTCCCCGATGGGGTACGGGGGCCAGATAGGGGCAGTCGGTCTC
>CAZITK010000086.1:0-7747 GCA_964542145.1 uncultured Brevundimonas sp. | reverse complement strand
TAGGCCGCGTCCAGCTCGTGGATCAGCGGCATCAGGGTCTCGGCCACGAAGCGCCCGCCATAGGGGCCGAAGCGACCCTCCGCGTCGGGCCAGGCGTAGTCGTTCGGAAGGGTGGTCACGATCACTCCTGCCGCGGGGAGGCGGCGTGGACAGCCTTCAGGAAGGCCGAAATCAGGGCCGGCTCCTTAACACCCGGCGCGCTTTCCACGCCAGAGGAGACATCGACCAGCGGCGCGCCTGTGACCGCGATGGCCTCGGCGACGTTGCCGGGATCGAGCCCCCCCGCCAGGAACCAGGGCTTGTCGAATGAACGGCCTGCGAGGATCGACCAGTCGAACCGCGCCCCGACGCCGCCCGGCAGGGCATTGCCCTCGGGGGGGCGCGCGTCGAACATCAGATGTTTGACCACCGGCGCATAGGCCGCCGCCGCGTCAAGATCGGCGGGCTCTGAGACGGGCAGCGCCTTGATCACCCCGGCCCGCGCCAGCCGCCCGGCCTCGACGCAGCGTGCGGGCGTCTCCAAGCCGTGCAGCTGGATCAGGTCCGGCGTCAGAACCCGGCCGATCTCGGCCAGCAGGTCGTCGCGTGGATCGACCAGCACCGCGACCACCTGCGCCCGTCCCCGCGCCCGTTCGAACAGGGCGCCCGCCTCCCCGGTGTGGATGTGGCGAGGGCTCTTCGGAAAGACCACCGCCCCGACATGGCTCGCGCCGCCCTCAAGCGCGGCGTTCAGCGCTTCCACCGTGGTCAGGCCGCAGATCTTGGCGACGGTCATGGGATCAGGGTCTCGACGCCTTCGCGTACGCAGACTTGGGCCTGATCGTGGTCCAGCGTGATCAGGCAGGCCTCGAGTCTCCCCGCCATGGCGATGTGAAGCGCGTCGGGCGCTCTCAGGCCATCGTGGCGTCTGATCAGATCGCGGGCCTGGCGATGATCCTCGGCTGTGACAGGCTGTGCCGCCGCAAGGTTCTGGATCAACCGGTCGAGGCCCGCATCCAGCGCCTCGACCGAACCTCTGTCGGCCTCGCCGCGTCGGGCCTTGAGGCGGATGGCCGCGCTAAACTCCGCCGCCGCCCAGTCGCTGATGCACCACAGAGCTGTGCGGTCGAGGGCCCCGCGCGCCCGATCAGAGCGCGGCTCCACGGTAAAGACGGCCACAAGCACACTGGTGTCCAGCGACAGGATCAATAGCGCGAGGTCCGCCGCATTTCCGCGACCGTATCGGTTTGGCCTGACGTGGGCGTACGGCTTTTCTCGCGCAAGTCATCCAACCACGCGAGATCGACAGGGCTCCTGGGGCGAGCCTGGTTTTCGACCGGCGTCAGACGCGCCACCGGACGGCCTCGGCGGGTGATGGTGACCGACTCGCCCGCCAGCATGCGGTCGATCAGACTCGGCAGCTGATTTTTCGACTCTGCGATCGAATATTCACTCATCTCATCAAGATAGCCATCCTGATGGCCATCGGCAATGCGGGCATCGATCAAGCGAAGATCGCGTCGATTTCCGCAGCTGACATCACACGCCACTGCCCCTCGGCGAAATCCTCGGGCAAGGTCAGGCTGCCCAGGCGCTCGCGGTGCAGCGCGTCCACGTGGTTGCCGGCGGCGGCGAACATGCGGCGCACCTGGTGATAGCGCCCCTCGGTGACCGTCAGCCGCGCCTCGGTCGTCGAGATCGGCTCCAGCGTCGCCGGGGCCAGCGGCTTGTCCTCGCCCTCCAACACCAGCTCGCCCGACGCGAACAGGGCGGCTTCCGTCCCGGCCAGGGGCCGCGCCAGGGTGGCGCGATAGACCTTGGCCACTTGGCGACGCGGCGAGATCACCCGGTGCAGCAGGTCACCGTCGTCGGTCAGGATCAGAAGGCCCGAGGTCTCCTTGTCCAGCCGCCCGATGGTCGAGATGGCCGGTTCGCGCCTCAGCCAGCGCGCGGGCAACAGGTCATAGACCAGCGGCCCGTCCTCCTTCCTGGAACAGGTCATCCCCAGCGGTTTGTGCATGATGATCGCCAGGCCCGGCGGCGGGTCCAACGGGCGGCCCTGCACCATCATCCGGTCAGAGAGGTCCGGCAACACCGCGATCCGCTCAGACGCGTCTGACAGCTCGACCCCGTCCAGCTCGATCCCGCCGGCACGCGCCAGCCGCTGAATCTCGGCGCGCGAGCCATAGCCGAGGTTCCCAAGCAAACGGTCGAGCCGGACGGCCTTGCCGCTCACCTGGTCGCCTCGAACAGCTTGTAGCCGTCACGCTCGGCCACCGGCCGCACCCGCGCGAAGGCCTCGCCAAGGCTCCGCTCATAGGGCAGGTGGCGATTGGCCACGAGCCACAGCGCGCCGCCCTTCCTCAGCATCGCTGCGGCCTTGCCGATGAAGGCCTGGCCCAGCCGCCGGTCCTCGGCGCCGCCGTCGTGGAAGGGCGGGTTGGACACGACGAAATCCAGACCGCCGGATGTCGGCAAGGTCCGCGCATCGGCCCAGTCGAAGACGGCGCGGGGGTCGTCGATGTTGCGCTGGGCCGCCTCGACGGCGCGGCGGTCCAAATCGACGAGCATCAATGCCTCCACGCGCGGCGACGCCAGGACGGCACGACCCAACGCGCCCCAGCCGCAGCCGAGATCCGCGCCCTGGCCCGAAAGCGGCGGCAGATGCTCGATCAGGAGGGCCGTGCCCGGATCGACCCGGTCCCAGGCGAATATCCCGGGCTGGCTCCAGGCGTCCAGCGCCTCGATCCGACGGAGGCCGCCCGCAATTACGGCCTCGTCAAGTCCCGAGAGGGCCGCCGGGCGCGCGGCCTGACAGCGGCGATGATGCGCCTTGGCCGTCTCGGCGAACTCGAGTCCGAATTGCTTCAGCTCCTTGCCCAGCCGTGAGCCACCCTTGTGCTTGGGCGCCATGACATCCAGCCGTCCGCCCACCTTCAGCGACCTCAACGCCTGGGCCAGGACATGACGGCGCTCGATCACGCCCGGCGGGGCCAGGATCACCGCTTCATCCAGGGAGGCGGGCGCCAGCTCCTCCAACGCCGCCGAGCCGGGGATCGACGGCGCGGTCTGGACGGCGTCGGACGGCGGGTCGAACGCTGGGGGCGGCCATCCGTAAACGATACGGGTCGGCTCCGCGCTCATTGGCCGTCACGATAGGTGGCGATGACCTCTTCGCCGGTTTCGAGCGGCGCGAGGCGCGCCGGGAAGCTGGCGTCGCGCACGGCCCCTTCGCGACGCGGATCGGCGCCGCCGCGCCAGGCGCCGTCCTGCCAGAAGACGCCGTGCAGGCCCGAATTTTCCTGGGCGTTCGGCCGCAGCTCCAGTCCGGCCTCGGCCAGCGCCGCGCGGATTGCAGGCGGGAAGCGTTCGGTGTCCGCCCCAACCGTCTCTCCGCGCGCCACCAGGTTGGGGAGGTCGATCGCCTCCTGCATCGACAGGTCCCACATCAGGATGCCGATCAGGGCCTTGAGATTATAGGCGGGAATGGCGTTGCCACCCGGCGACCCGACGGCCGCCACCAGCCGATTGCGGTCGTCGATCACCAGGATCGGGCTCATCGAGGAGCGCGGCCGCTTGCCGGCCGCCACCGCATTGGCCGCCGGCGCGCCCCCCGCCTCGGTCGGGCTGAAGGAGAAGTCGGTCAGCTGGTTGTTGAGGAAGAAGCCCGCCGCCATCCGGCCGGAGCCGAACAGGCTCTCGACCGTGGTGGTCATGCTGACCGCATTGCCGCGCGCGTCGACCACGACGAAATGCGACGTTCCCGCTGGCTCGTGTGTCATGTCCGGCCCGGTGAACAGCCCGCCCGGCGGCTGGCCGGGACCGATCTCGCCCATGCTGGTCAGCGCCAGGGCGGCGCGTCCTTCCGTATAGGCATCGTCCAGCAGCCCCTGGACCGGAACCCGCGTGAAGGCGGGGTCCCCGACATAGCGGTCGCGGTCGGCGTACATGGCTCGCTGAAGCCGTCCGAAGGCGATCCAGGCCCGTGCGTCGTCCGGTCCCAGCGCCAGGTCAGGCGCGTCCTCGGCCATGGCCAGGAACTGGAGCAGCGCCACCCCGCTGGACGGCGGGGGAGGTACGCAGACGACATGGATGCGGAATGGCCGGCACAGGGCGCCTCGCTCCAGCGGCGCATAAACGGCGATGTCCTGAAGGGTCAGGCCGCCCGGGCGGGGATCCTGACGCACCGATCCGACGATGGCCTCGGCGATCGGGCCGGTCTGGAAGGCCTCGGCGCCGCCCTCGGCGATCCGCCGCACCGTCTCGGCATAGGCCGGGTTACGCAGCGTGTCGCCGGCTGAGGCGCGGCGCCCGTTCGGGAGGGTAAAATAGGCGCGGGCGTCCGGGGTCGAGGCCTGGGGCGCCGACGAGGCGATCATTCCTGCCAGGCGCGGACTGACCTCGAAGCCCTCGTCGGCCAGGCGCTCAGCGTCGTCGAACAGCTCGGACCACGGCAATCGGCCGAACTTGGCGTGGGCCGCGGCCAGCATGGGCACGGCGCCGGGCGCGCCCGTCGATCGGCCCGAGATCACCGCGTCGCGATAGCCCAAGGGCCGGCCGTTCTCGAAGAATAGCTCGGGCGTCGCCGAGGCCGGTGCGGTCTCGCGCCCATCATAGGCGGTGGGCTGGCCGGTGGTGATGTCATAGACCATCAGAAAGGCGCCGCCGCCCAGGCCCGACGACTGCGGCTCGACAAGCCCAAGCACGGCCTGCACCGCCACAGCCGCGTCCACCGCCGAACCGCCGCGCCGCAGAACCTCCAGCCCGGCCTCGGCCGCCAAGGGATTGGCGGCCACCACGATCGGCCCGGCCCGGGCGTATTCCGGCGGCGCCGACGGTCCGGAGGCGCACGCCGAGATAGCGAGCCCACAGGCGATGATGGACAGGGCGGCGTGGGCGCGCGCGGATAGGCGGATCAGCATGGTCATCGACCTAGAACCCCGGCGCGCCATCGCCAAGCCCACCGCACATTTTCATGAGGCCTCTTGCATCCCGGCGCGGCGCCCGCTAGGTGACCGCCCTTCGCGAAACCCGCGATCAGCGCGCCCGTAGCTCAGCTGGATAGAGCACCAGACTACGAATCTGGGGGTCAGAGGTTCGAATCCTTTCGGGCGCGCCATTTATTTTCCTTGTTCTGGACGCCGGCGGCGCCAGGACGGGGTTTCTCATGACGAAATTCGATCACGAGCCTGATCGGTTCGGCTGGGCGCATGCCGGCTGATCCGGGTTCGGCGCTCCGGGGGCGTTCGCCGACCGCGGAGAATAAGCCACGCGGCTGAACTTATCCGCCGACGGTTGCGGCGATTGGCGCCGCGCCGCCAACAGAGACCGTGGCTGAAAAAGAGAACAGAGCCGACGGGGTCGCCCCGCCGGCTCTGCTCGCCCCTTTGGACGGCCCTTTCGGACCGCGCTCGCCGCTTAAGTCAGTAACGCAGACGGAGCGTCAGGCCGTAGGTACGCGGCGCCCCCAAAAAGGCGCTGATCCCCTGAGTGTCCAGGGCCTGGTTGTAGAAGGTGCCGTCAGCCTGGGGCGTGGTCTGGAAAGCGGTCCCCTGAAGCGGCGAATTATAGGCGACCTGAACGTATTCCTCGTCCGTCAGGTTCTGGGCCCACAGGTCGAGCGCCCACATATCATTTTCGGAGCCGATGGTGACGCGGCCGTTCACCACCGTGAAACCATCCTGCATCTTGAAGGGAATAAGGTCGGACCCGGTATTGTATTCCGTCTGATACTTGGCGGCCAGATTAAACCCGGCGCGCAGCCCCATGCCGATGGACTGCTCGAAATTGACGGCGCCCGACATTGACCATTCCGGCGCGAAGGACGGACGCGAGCCCGGCAGCAACGACAGTTGCGGGAAGCGGTCGGGGCTCGACAGGTCAGCGGCCGTGAAGTCGCCATAGGCCGCGTCGGTGTATGTGAGGCCGCCCTGGAAAGACAGCCCCTCGACAGGGGTAAACCAGATGACGTCGGCATCGACGCCGCGCGAGGTCAGCTCGGGGATCGATTCCACCACGAAGGCGGTGCCGAGGAAGGTGTTCAGCTGGAAATTCTCGAAGGTCTGATCGAAATAGGTCGCGTTCAGGAGCACCGAGCCATTGAAGAGGGTCGATTTGGCGCCAAGCTCATAGCTGTCAACCGTCTCCGCCGGGAAGAACAGCGAGGCGTCCGGTGTCACGCCCGTCTGCACCCGGTCCATGTTGTAGCCGAAGCCCTTATAGCCGCGCGCATAGGAACCGTAGATCATCAGGTTGTCGGTGACCTTGTAGGCCGCCTTGATGGTGCCTGACAATTCCCCATCGTCGAAGCTCTCGTTGATCTCGCGGCCGTCGTACAGGGGGTTGTTCCAGGGCAGGCATTGAGCGCCGATCAGCGACTGAGCCGCCGCCCCGCCGGCTACGGGGCCCAGAACGCCCTGCGCGGTCTGGGTAATGAGGGCCGCGTTGCCGAGGACGCCGGCGCAGGCGGCGCCGTTGCCGTTGATGTTGTCCTGAAGGCCGAGGAGGCGCTTGTTGTCTACCGTGTAGCGCAGACCCATCGTGATCTCGAACTGGTCGGTGACGCGCCAGGTGTTGTTGGTGAAAAGGGCTACCGATTCCGAACGCTGGCTGTAGGAGTCGCGTACGCCCTGACCCAGGATGTTGAGCGGGCCGAACGCGGGCGCCAACGGGCTGCCGGCCAGACAACCGAGCAGGTACTGGCTCTGGGCCGCCGCCGGGATTCCCGCCGCCGTCAGATTGGCCGAGAAGCAGCCGAGGCGCGACGGGCTGGGTGCGATCTGGCCGCCGGTGGCCTGGGCCAGGCTGGAGGTCAGGAGCAAGGAGATGAACGGATTGTAGTCGGCGCCGAATGTAAAGCTGTCACGGCGGTCGATATTCTCCAGAGTTGCAAAGGCGCCGAGCAGCCAGTCGAAGCGGTCGGTCGTGCCGGCGAGGCGGAATTCCTGGGTCAGGTTGTCCAGGCCATAGCCAAAGTCGCCGTTGTCTTCCCGGTACAGGATATCCGCACCCGTGTAGTCGATGTCCATGCTGTTGGTCGTCGACCAGTCACGATACGAGGTGACGGAGGTCAGCACCGCAGCGCCGTCCCATAGGTCAAGATTGACCTCGGCCGACAGGCCCATGTCTTCGATGCGCTGGGCGGTGTCGCGGTTGGCGTAGGCCTGACGCGAAAAGGGCACGCGACCGTCGCCGGGGCCTTGGGCGGCGGTGCCGGGCCCATTCGGCGCGGTCAGCGCGTTTATGATGGCCGCCGTCGGGCTGGACCGGGTGACCACGCCGACGCAGCAAAATTCATCGCGCTTGGAATAGTCGGCGATGAGGCGGATTGAGGCTGTGTCCGAGGGCAGGGCGAGAAGCTGACCGCGCACGGTCCAGAAGTCCTGCGTCTGGTCCTCAGTCAGGGTCCGGGGACCGTCGCCGGTATCGACATCATAAAAGCCGTCGCGTTCGCGAATGCCGAAGTAGAGCCGGCCCGCGACCTGATCGCTGATCGGCCCGGTGACCGAGCCCGACGCGGCATAGGCGCCATAGTTGCCGGCGGTAACCTCTCCGCGGAAACCGGGATCGAAGGAGGGAGCGGCCGTGATGATGTTGATCACGCCGGCCGAGGTGTTCTTGCCGAACAGGGTGCCCTGCGGTCCCTTCAGAACCTCGATGCGCGACAGTTCGCCCAGATCCGCGAAGCCGACACCGTTGCGTGAGCGATAGACCCCGTCGATGACAACGCCAACCGAGCTTTCGAGGCCCGGGTTGTCGCCGACCGTGC
>CAZITK010000085.1:0-7825 GCA_964542145.1 uncultured Brevundimonas sp. | reverse complement strand
GGGGCCGTTCCCGAATCGCCTGACGAACCGGATCCGAAAGCGGCCCGTTGAAACTCCCCTCCCTCTTTCGCCGCACGCCCTTCCGGCTGACCCTGCTGTTTCTGGCGCTGTTCGCGGCCGCGGCCAGCGCCGTGCTGGCCTGGGTCTATGTGGTCTCGGCATCCGAAGCGCGTCAGGCGGCCGAGGCCAGTGTGCGGGCCGAGGTGGAGGTTCTGACCGGCATTCACCGTGAGCGGGGCGTCGATGCGCTCAACGTCGCCCTGGTGGACCGCATCGCGCGCGGCGGGCCTTACCTGTATCTTCTCACCGATCTGACGGGAGCGGCCAAGACGGGCAATATCACTCAGTCGCCGTTTGATCCCGCCAAAGCCACCGCCGAGGCCCGCTGGGACGACTTCCGTGTGCCGGACGTCGATGAAGACGGCCGCGTGCAGATGCGCCAAGCCATCGGGGTCGAACGGCCCCTGGGCGACGATGGTCTCTTGTTCGTCGGCCAGGACATTGGCGATATCGAAGATTATCTGTCCCGTCTGACCCAGGCGCTCTGGGCGGCCATGGCCATGGTCCTGATCCTGGGTCTGATGGGCGGGCTGGCGATCAGTCGCAAAGTCGAACGCGGCATGGCCCGCATCCAGAGGGTGGTCACCGCTGTCCAGGCGGGCGATCTCAAGGCGCGCGCGGAGGTGCATGGGCGCGGCGATGAACTGGACGAACTGGCCGGCGGGCTGAACACCATGCTGGACCGGATGGAGGCGTCCATGGCCTCGATCCGCCATGCCGGTGACGCCATCGCCCACGATCTGCGCTCGCCGCTCACGCGCATGCGGGCCAAGCTGGAAGTGGCGCTGATCGACGCCGAGGCGGGCCGTATCGACGCCGTTGACGCGCTTCAGGTCGCTCTTGCCGAAGCTGACGAGCTGCTCAAGACCTTCAACACCGTTCTGGCCATCGCCCGGTTGCAGGCCGCCAAGACGCCGGAAATGACGCGGTTCGATGCCGGCGACCTGGCCGCCGACATGGCGGAACTCTACGAGCCGGCGGCCGAGGACAAGGGCCTGGAATTCGGCCATGAAGTCGAACGCGGTCTCTACATACGCGCAAGCCGGTCCTTCCTGAGCCAGGCCCTCGCCAATCTGATCGACAACGCCATCAAATACACGCCTGATGGAGGAGCCGTGATGCTGCGCGCGCGGCGACGGTCATCGGGCGAGATCGAGTTCTCGGTCACGGACACGGGGCCGGGCGTTCCAGCCGAGGATCGCGACCGGGTGATCGAGCGCTTCGTCCGGCTGGAGAACAGCCGTTCCGCGCCCGGCTCGGGCCTTGGCCTTTCGCTGGTCGCCGCCGTGGCCGAAGCCCATGCCGGGCGCCTCCAGATCGACGAGGGACCGGGAGTGGCGCCCCAGCCTGACGGCCGGGTGTCCGGTCCCGGCCTGAGGGTCGCCTTCATCCTGCCACCGGCCGCCTGATGGCCGGGTCGCTGGGTCCCCTGCTGAAGCCGCCCGGTCCGGTGGTCGATGCGTCCGCTGCTGAACGGGTGCGAGAGGAACTGGCCGCCGCCGCGCGACAAGGTGGCTGGTCGGCAGAGCTGGAGGCCGCCTGGCCTGCGGTTCAGCCCATGGTCGCGGCGTCCCCCTATCTGGCCGGCCTTGTCCGCCGTCGGCCGGATCGTCTGCGCGCCACTCTGATGGAGGATCCCGAGGCGCGGCTGGCCGCCATCCTGGACGCGACCGACGCCTTGGGGGTCATCGATCCGGTCGCCGATGAAACCGTGCTGGTCGAGACCCACGCGGCGCTCAGGCGACTGAAACGCGATGTCCACCTGACGCTGTCCCTGGCCGACCTGGGCGGCGTCTGGAACGCCGTGCAAGTCACGCGGGTGCTCAGCGATTTCGCCGATGCCGCCGTGCGCGTGGCCCTGGCGGTCGCCGCCCAGGCCCTGCGAGGCCGAGGCAAGCTGGTCTGCGCCCCTGACGATCCGCGGGGCCCCGTCCCCGGACTGTTCGGCCTGGCCATGGGCAAACACGGCGCCGGCGAGCTGAACTATTCGTCCGATATCGACCTGTCGCTGTTCTACGAGCCCGAGACGGTCCAGGATGTCTTTCTCGAGGGTCTGGACATCCCGACCTGGCTTGATCGTCTGACACAAGGGATCACGCGGCTGCTTTCGGAACGAAGCGGCGACGGCTATGTCTTCCGCCTCGACCTGCGCCTCAGGCCCGACCCCTCCACCACCCCGGCCATCGTGGCGGCCCCGGCAGCCATGGCCTATTATGAAGCCGTCGGTCAGAACTGGGAGCGGGCCGCCTTCATCAAGGCCCGGCCGGTGGTCGGCGATCTCGAGGCCGCGAACAGTTTCCTGAAGGACCTGGAGCCCTTCGTCTGGCGGCGAAGTCTCGACTATCAGGCCATCGCCGATGTCCATTCCATCAAGCGCCAGATTCACGCCCACAAGACGGGCGAAGGCCTGATCGCCGCCGGGGCCAATCTGAAGCTGGGACGCGGCGGCATCCGCGAGATTGAATTCTTCGCCCAGACCCAGCAACTGATTCTGGGTGGCCGGGACCGCTCCCTTCGCGAGCCTCGCACCGCCGAGGCCCTGGCCGCCCTGGCCCGGGGGGGGCATCTCGATCCGGCGGCGGCCGAAGCGTTGACCAGCGCCTACTGGCGGCTTCGCGACCTGGAGCATCGGGTGCAGATGCTGGAGGACGAACAGACCCACACCCTGCCCCAGGACGACGCCGCGCGTCGCGCGGTCGCGGCGCTCTCTGGCGCGGCCGACCTCCCCGGCTTCGACGCAGAGGTCGAGGCGTTGCTGGCCGACGTCAATCAGCGCTATGGCGAGTTGTTCTCGGACGAGGAAGATCTGTCGTCTCCCTATGGCAGTCTGGTCTTCACCGGCGTCGACGACGATCCTGAAACCCTGGCCACCCTCAAGCGGATGGGCCTTTCCAACCCCTCCTCGGTCGCGGCGACCATCCGCGGCTGGCACCACGGCCGAATCAACGCCACCCGCAGCGCCCGCGGCCGCGAGCTTTTTACCCGCCTGGCGCCCCGCCTTTTGACCGTCGCCGCCGAGACCGGAGCGCCGGACGCCGCCTTTCGCCGGTTCTCGGTCTTCTTCGAACAGCTGTCGGGCGGGGTGCAGATCATGTCCCTGTTTCTGGCGCAGCCCGCTCTGTTCGAGACGGTGATCAGGGTAATGGCTTTCGCGCCGCGCCTGGCCCGCACCCTCGGTCGCAGCCCGACGGCGCTGGACAGCGTCCTCGACGCGCGGTTCGAGCGCGACATCGCCGAGGATTCGGGCGTCCTGGACGAGATGATCCGCGAGGTGGAGGCCGCGCCCGATCTTGAGGCGGCCATGAACGTGGTCCGCCGGGTGGTGCGCGAACAGCGCTTTCGCATAGGCATGCAGATCGTCACCGGCCGCGCCGAGGCCTGGGCCGTGGGAGAAGGCCACGCCGACCTGGCCGACGCCGCGATCCGCGCCTTGTCTCCCCGAGCGTGGGGCGAGATCGAGGCGCGAGCGGGCGCCTTTCCCGGCGCCGTGGCGGTTGTCGCCCTGGGCAAGACCGGGTCGCGCGAGATGACCGCAGGCTCGGACCTGGATCTGATGACGGTCTATCGCGGCGAGTCCCCGGACGCCGTCTCCGCCAGCAAGGGCTGGAGCGCCGATGTGGTCTATGGCCGTTTCACGCAGAGGCTGATCGCCGCCCTTTCGGCCCCGACCTCTCACGGCGAGCTCTATGAGGTCGACATGCGGCTCAGGCCATCGGGCTCTGCCGGTCCAGTGGCCGTCTCCCTGCCGGCCTTTCGGGACTACTATGCAGGCGGCGCCGACACTTGGGAGGTGATGGCCCTGACCCGGGCGCGCGTGGTCTGGGCCGATGACGACACCTTTGGAGCCGAGGTCGCCGACGCGATCGGCGCCGCCCTGGCCCATCCGCGCGACCCGGCCACCATCCGCCGAGATGCGCGCGAGATGCGGGGCCTGATGGCGCGTCAACGACCGCCGTCCGGCTTCTGGGACCTGAAGCTCAACCCCGGCGCCCAGGTGGATTGCGAATTCAGCGCTCAGGTCGCCCAGCTCACCGGCCTGGCCCCCCTGGGTCTCTCGACTCTCGAAACCTTGTCCACGCCGGGGCTTGATCCGGCCCTGGGCGAAAGCTGGCGTCTGCACCAGACCTTGGCTCAGCTGATCAACGCCTGTTTCCGCGGATCGGTGAAGGTCGAGGACGAGCCCCAGGGCTTTCAGCTCCGGCTGGCCCGGCTTGCGGGGGAGACGGATGTGGAAGCGCTCCACACGCGACTGCAGACTGTGCGCGCCCGCGCCGGCGCCGCATGGACGGGCCTGGTCGCCTAGACCACGACATCCCCTGTCCGTTTCGATCTGCGGCCGATGTTCGATCCTCGCGGCCGCCGAAGCTCGGGTCTGCCGGCCCGCGACGGAACTCGACGCTTCCGCCGTTCAATCTGAGAGACAGGGAAGCACGACGCCGCGGCGCTCAGGAGTCCTCGATATGAACAAAATCGCAATAGCAGCCATCGTCACCGTCCTGGCTGGCGCCGCAGGCATCGCCTTGGCCCAACCGGCGGAACGCGCCCCGCGCGTGGTCGACCCCGTCAGCCGGGCCGATTTCGTCGAACGGGCGGTCGAGCGCGTCCAGCGCCTGGATGCGGATAGCGACGGCGTGATCACCATCGACGAACGGCGCGCGGCCATGCAGGCGCGCCGTAGCGAGCGCCTTGAGGAGCGGTTCACCACGCTCGACGCCGACCGCGACGGCCTGATAAGCCGCGCCGAATTCGAGGCCGGACACGCTCAGACTGGCGAGCGCATGGGGCGTCGCGGCGGACGTCGTCCAGCGCGTCTTGACCGGGCCGAGCGCACCGTCACTGTGGCCGACGCGCGGGCTCGGGCCGAACAGGCGTTCGCCCGCATGGACAAGGACGGCGATGGCTATGTCACCCGCGAGGAGCGACGCGAGATGCGTGGTGAGCGTCGCGCCCGCCGCGCCGCGCCTGCGGCGACGGAGTAACAAGCGTGGCGAGGCGCTCGGTCATATTCGGCTCGATCGTCCCGTCGGCTCGGTTGACCAATTCCGCGGGTGGAGCCGCGCTTGAGACCTCGCGTCGACGACCCCGACGCCGAGTTGATCGCCCGCGTCGCACGCGGCGATCAGGCCGCGATCCAGGCCATGGTGGCGCGCAAGCTTCCGCGCATGCTGTCTCTCGCTCAACGCATGCTGGGCGACCCGGTCGAGGCCGAGGACGTGGCTCAGGAGGCCATGCTCCGGGCCTGGAAACAGGCGCCGCGCTGGACGCCGGGTCAGGCGCGTTTCGATACCTGGCTGCACCGGGTCGGACTGAATCTCTGCTACGACCGGCTGCGAAAGCGGCGCGAGGTCGTGGTCGAGACGGTGCCGGATCAGGTGGATCCCGGCTCGGCGCCGGATCGCGGCCTGATCGCCGCCGACGTGGGCCGACGGGTCGAGGCGGCGCTGCTACGCCTGCCGGACCGTCAGCGCGAGGCGATCGTGCTTTGCCACTATCAGGAGCTCGGCAATATCGAGGCCGCGCAGCTGATGGATGTCAGCGTCGAAGCGCTGGAGAGTCTGCTGGGGCGCGGCCGCCGCGCTATGAGAACAGCGCTCTCAGACCTGAGGGGGGCGACGCAATGAGGGGGGCAAGACCATGATGGATCAGAACCGATTCCGGACCCTGGCCGAGGCGTGGGGCGGCGACCTTCGTCGCTGGCCCGAAAGCGAACGCGCCCGCGCCGAGGCGTTTCGCGTCTCCGATCCGGCGGGCGCCGCCGCCATCCTGGCCGAGGCCGGGGCGATCGACGCCTGGCTGGACGCCGCCCCGCGCGCCCAGCCCTCCGCCTCCCTCAGCGGCCGGGTGATCGCCGCCGCCGAGGCCGTCGGGCTCAAGCCGCGCCGACCCCTGTTCGCGCGCCCGGCCGCCTGGTTGTCGGGGGCCGGCTGGGCTGCCGCCTGCGCCGCCGGCGTGGTGGTCGGATTTCAGATGACGCAACAGGTGCACGCCGACCTTCAGGCCGACAGCGTCCTCTACCAGGCCTCGGTTCCCGCCTACGACGACGAGGAGGTGCTGGGATGACCCCGCGCGCCCTGAAGCTGGCTCTCGCGGCGTCCGTAGCCGTCAATCTGTTCGCCGTCGGGGCCTTTGGCGTGGTGCTGACCCAAGGGCCGCGTCTGGCCCGCGAAGAAGCGCCGCCTCCTGCCCGCGTTCCGATGCTGCAGATTGTGGACGCCATGCCCGAGGCCAAGCGCGACGCGATGCGCCAGGCGTTACGCGCCACCGCCCTGGCGGCGCGTCCGGATTTTCACGCGGCGCGTCAGGCCCGGCGTGACGCGGTGGCCCTCGCCAGTGAAATGACCTTCGACCGTGCGGCCGTGGCCGAGGCCCTGGCGCGCTCGAACGCGGCCGAGATGCGTGGCCGCGAGCGCCTGGAAGCCGGCGCGCTCGACATGCTTGAGCGCTTGCCGATGGCTCAGCGCGCAGCCCTTGCGCCAATCCTCACCAAGACGGGTGTGCGCCACCGTCGTCACCGGCAGGATCGCGACAGGGGGAATGGCGCGGTCGAAAAGAAACGCCCGGCCCCCGCTGAGTCGGCCCGCGAAGGCGTCAGTCCGCCCTGACCGCCACCAGAGCGGCGTAGGCGGGCAGAGGCGAGGCGAGGGCGGCGCCGTTCACCGCCTCCTCAATCCGCCACCCCGCCGGCGGTGACCACTCGGACGGCCGGCCCGACAGGTTGAAGACGCACAGCGCCGCCTCATCTCCCTCGCCGCGACGGAACGCGACGACGGGGGCCGCCGCCTCCATCGGGGTCACGCCGCCGGTGCGCAACGCCGTCAGCCGTCGGCGCAGCCCCACAGCCCGGCGCGCGACATGCAGGGTGGCGCGCGGGTCCGCTTCCTGTCGATCGACAGACAGGGCGGCATGGCGCGCATCGACCGGCAGCCAGGGCCTCACGGGCGAGAAGCCGGCGTGGGGCGCCGAGGCGACCCAGGGGATGGGCGTTCGCGCGCCGTCGCGGCCCAAGGTCTCGGGCCAGTTCATGATGGCCTCGGGGTCGACAAGCCGATCGAACGGCACCTCGGCCTGAGGCAAGCCCAGCTCTTCGCCCTGATAGAGAAAAACAGTGCCCCGCAGGCACATCAGCAGGATCATCGCCATCTCCGCGAAGGCCTTGCGGTCGACCTCGGGCGCCCAGCGCGACACAGCACGCGGCGCATCGTGATTGGAGAAGGTCCAGGACGGCCAGCCTTCGCCCGGTTCTCCAGGCCACATGCGCGCATGTTCCGCCAGGATCTCGGGGGTCAGGCTCTGGGCGTAGAGATAGAGGAAGCCATAGGCGCTGTTCAGCCTGTCGGGGCCGGCGGTGTAGAGCTTCATCTCTCGTTCGGCGTCCGCGCCGGGAATCTCGGCCACCAGGAATCGGCCGCCCCGCGCGTCGGTTCGCTCACGGATACGCGCCAGAAAGGCCGGAATGCCGGGTTGGCTCTGATTGTGCAGGTGCAGCTGGAAATCAAAGGGGCGGGTGCGCCTGTCGAGCGTCGGGTCCGGCGGATTGTCGGTCAGAGCCGGGTCGTGCATGGCGAAGTTGATGGCGTCGAGGCGGAAGCCATCGACCCCCCGGTCCAGCCAGAAATCCACCGTGTCCAAGAGAGCCGCCTGCACGGCCGGATCGGCCACGTTCAGCTGCGGCTGCTCGGGCAAGAAGTTATGCAGATAGTACTGGCCGCGCCGCGCGTCAAAATTCTCCAGTTTTTGGAGCAGTCCGAGCAACGTCACCTCAGCG
>CAZITK010000084.1:0-7832 GCA_964542145.1 uncultured Brevundimonas sp. | reverse complement strand
CGCCGCAGGGCCCAGGCGAGGTCGGAGGCGCCATAGAGGGTGATGCCCTCGGCGGGGTCGCCGTCGCGCCCGGCCCGGCCGATCTCCTGCCAGTAGGCTTCGATGGAACCGGGCGGGTCGGCATGGATGACGAAGCGGACGTCGGGCTTGTCCACCCCCATGCCGAAGGCGATGGTCGCCACCATCACCGCCCCGTCCTCGCCCAGGAACCGCTCCAGCCGCCGGTCACGCTCCTGAGCGCCCATGCCGGCGTGATAGGCGATGGCGTTGACGCCGGCTTCGACCAGGGACTGGGCCATTCGTTCGCAGCCCTCGCGTGAGCCGCAGTAGACCACGCCGGACCGGCCAGCGCGCTCGCGAACCAGTTCGACGACCCGCGTTTCTCCCTGGGCGCGCGAGGTCTTGCGCTCGGCGGCCAGCTGCAGGTTCGGGCGGGCGAAGCTGTCGACCACCACGGCCGCGCCCTGAAACCTCAACGAGGCCAGGATGTCGTCGCGGGTGCGCGGATCGGCGGTGGCGGTGACGGCGATGCGCGGCACGCCGGGAAACAGCTCGGCCAGCCGCCCCAGGCCGCGATAGTCGGGCCGGAAATCGTGACCCCACTGCGAAACGCAGTGCGCCTCGTCGATGGCGATCAGGCTGAGCGGCAGGTCGCGCAGCCGGTCGATCATGTGCGGCTGAGCCAGGCCCTCGGGCGAGACATAGAGCAGGTCCAGCTCCCCCGCCCCGGCCGCCCGCCAGATGGCCGAGCGGTCGTCCATCCCGACGCCGGAATCCAGCCGCGCGGCGGCGACCCCCAGCTGTTTCAGCGCCTCCACCTGATCGGTCATCAGGGCGATCAGGGGTGACACCACGAGGCCCAGACCGGGCCGCAGCATGGCCGGGATCTGATAGCAGACGCTCTTGCCGCCGCCGGTGGGCAGCACGGCCAGGACGTCGCGTCCGGCCAGGATTTCCTCCACGACCTCGGCCTGCCGTCCCCGAAAACCCGCGTGTCCCCAGGTCCGCGCCAGCAGCGAACGCGCGGCGTCCAGCCCGCCGGTCGCGGGATCGGAGGCGGAGGAATCGGCCATGGCCGCTTCATGCCCGAACGCGTCCGCCGCGTCTGCCCTTAGTCCTGTCTTGCGCGGCCATGGGATGGAGGAGAGCACGCTTGTTCCTCCTCTCGCTGCAACTCTGGCGGGGCGGTTGGCGACACAGACGGCTCCCGATGGCTGGCGACCGAGGAGCCGTCCCGCTATGCAGGCGGGCCCGACCGCCAGGAGCCGCCGTGTCCGACGCCGCCGCCCGCCACAGACGCCTGCGCGACGCCCTGCCGGGCCTGCTGCATCCCGGCCTGGGGGGTTGGGAGGTCGCGGGTGACGCGCTGACGCACGGTTTCCGTCTGCGCCGGCGCGACGGCGGCGCCCTCGACATCAAGGCCCTGCACCTGCGCGAGGCCGCTCCGGCCGTGGTGGGCGATATCGTCGTCGAAGGCGACCCGCGCTGGGACCCCGGCCTTGCCAACGGCGTGCGGATCGACGCGCCGGGCGCTGAACTCCGGATCGGGTTTCAACGTCCCGGGGAAGCGGGCCTGTGGCTATTGGCCCAGCCGGGTGAACGCGCGCTCGCCTGCTACGACCTCAGGATCGATGTCCTGGGCGAGGGTGGCGGGACGCTAGCCAGCCTCGGCTCGGACGACCCCGCCGTGTTGGCCGGACGACTGGAGCACTGGCGGGCGCGCGCCGAGCGCCTACCCGAGGCGGCGGCCGAGATCGAGGCCGTGCTGGCCCAGGCGACGAGCGCCCTGGCAGACGAGGCTGGGCTGAACCGTGGACCCGATGCCCGCCTGGCGGCCCTGAACTGCGTTGTGGCGCTGGCGGCCGGACGAGAAGGCGGCGATCTTCGCGATTATCTCGACCGCGCCGCGGGTGTGATCCCTGCCCTGATCGACAAGGCCGAGCCCGCAACCGGGCCTGAAATCAAGGCGCTGCATCAGGCCGCGACCGCTTTGATGTTCGCCCACGTCCTGGTCAACCGGACCGGCGAGGTGCGCCGACCGATGCTCAGCGAGTTCGGCCTTGTCCTGAACACGCCCGAGGCCCGGAACTGGATCGAGACCCAGGTCGATCGTCTGCATGCCCGCGCCGGCGGTGATCCCGCCTTACGCCCTATCCTGTTTCGCAAACACACCCTCAGCGGCAGCCGGCTGCGCGCGGATCGCGCGCGCCATCTCGACGCCCTGGCCCAGGTGGAACAGGCGGTCGCCGCCACAGGCCGCCGCGCGGCCATTGGCTACGGCACCTTCCTGGGCGCGGTGCGCGACGGCGACTTCATCGCCCATGACGACGACCTGGACATGCTGGTCGAGCTTGAGGTTGACGCGGACGGAGCCCAGGCCGAGACCCTGGCCCTGGCCGGAAGCCTGGCTGACCACGGTTTCGAGATCCGGCGTTTCGGCGAGAGCCGCCAGCCGGTGATCCAAGTCCGGCGCGGCGAGGGCCCGTGGGTGGACCTGTTCCCCACCAGCCGTCGCGGGGACGGCCAGATCGCTCTCTATATGCATCGGTTGAAACTGGCCCGACTGCCGCGCGAGACGGTCCTGCCCTTCGCCCCGATCGACTTTCTCGGCCGCCGGTTCCTGGGACCCGCACAGGCCGAGGCCTTTCTGGAGGCGCGCTATGGGGCGGACTGGCGCACGCCGATCCGCTGGACCAGCCGGGACGGCGCCGGATGACCGACCGCCACGACCTGATCGAGCGCGCCCGCGCCGCAGAGCGCAACCAGCCGATGGTGGCCCTGCGTCTGTGGGCCGAAGCGGCGCGCAGCGGGTCCGAGATCGTGCCCGATCGAACCGGCTGGGATCGCCGCCCCGCGGCGGTGCGGCCCTTGCGCCGGACCGGCCCGCTGCCTGCCGACATGCCCGTCTGGGCGGCGAGCGCGTCGATCGACCAGTTGGTCGGGCTGATCGACGAGGTGGAGCGGTTGACGGACTTTCGTCTGGGCTTCGCCCTTAGGCGCGCTTTCGCTGCGAGCGGCCGTGACGATCCCGACATCCGCTTCGCGGCGGCTTATCTTTCCATGCAACTGGCCTGGAAGGCGCAAGCCTACGCCCGAGCGCTCGAGGCTGCGGACGCGGTCTTGTCCATGGTCGGCGCGACCCCGTATCTCGATGACTGCGGTCCGCCTGGCCCAGTTTTTCAGGCCCAGTCCGTCAGGCTGCGCGCCGCCCTGATCCTCGGCCTCCCATTCACGGACTTTTCCGACGACCTGAAGGCGCGCCGTCCCGTCGCTGTGGCCCGGGCCAGCCTGGTCTCGAGATGGCGACGAGCGCCAGGAGAGGCTCTGGGTCTCGCCGCCCGCGTGGCCATGACCGGCGATCCGCCGGCTGCGGCCGAGGTTCTCTGCGCCTGGCTATCGGCCGAGCTGGTTAGTCCAGACGCCGGGCTGGATGTGGCCCGCGGCCTGATCCTGCGCCGACGGATTCAGGACGATCCCACGCCGCCGGAGCTGTGCCTGGCCGGCGCCTCGCTGTTCCATCGCCTCGGTCGAAACGGGCATCGTCAAACCTGGATCGACGCCTATTTCGATCATTATGGCCTTAGAGCGCCTCGCTGGCCCGCTGACGCCCCCTCCTTCGACACCATCGCCGGACCGTCAGTGGAGCTGGACCAGAACGCCCCTCTGGTCACCGTGGCGGTGTCAGCCTTCAACGCGTCGGCCACCATCGAACTGGCCGTGCGATCCCTGATGGCCCAGAGCCACGGGGCGCTCGAGATCATCATCGTCGATGACGCCTCCACCGACGACACCCTGGCGCGCGTCCAGGCGCTGGCGGCGGTGGATAGTCGCATTTGCGTTCTGACAAACCCGACCAACGCCGGGGCCTACGTGTCCAGAAATCGCGCGCTTGAGGCGGCGCGGGGCGAGTTCTTCACATGTCTCGACGCCGACGACTGGGCCCACCCCCGCCGCATCCATCGGCACGTCAACGCCATGCGCAAGGACGCCAATCTCGTCGCCACCCGATCGAACTGGTTTCGCATGACCGAGGATGGCGAGCCCGCCATCCGGCGCTCTCTGGGCATCTTCACCCACGCCAACCCGGCCTCGCCCTTCTTCAGGACAGAGCCCGTGCGCGACACCATCGGCTACTATGACCGGGTTCGGATCGACGCCGATCTCGAGCACTGGCTCAGACTGACGACCCGGTTCGGACTGAAACAGACAGCGCGGCTGAGGGCGCCGCTGACGCTGGGGCGGCTGCACGCCGGTTCTCTCACCCGGTCCGGGGCGGGCGCCCAGGACGACGAGGCCTACTCGCCGGTCCGTTCGGAGTATCGCACCCAGGCCCTGGCCTGGCGCGAGCGGGCCCTGCGCGAACGCAGGCTGTTCATGCCGGCCGAACCCGAGGCGCGCCCCTTTCCCGCGCCCGCGGCCATGCTGCCGGGTGAAGATCTTTAAGCTTTGGGCAAGGTCCGCAGCGCAACGTTGCGGTCATGCGCTCGTCTCGTTTCGCTCGTGTCAGCCTGGACGCCCTCGGCCTTTCGGCTGGTCTGGCTTTTCTGGCGGCGGCTCTGGCGCCGCTGCTAAACCTGCTCTGAGACGCCAGGCGCTTTTCATCGTCTGCTGAAATTCCGCCGCCCTCCCTGTCGCCTTGTCGCGCCCCAGAGGCTAGTTTCGATTCTCGCCGACGCCACCCCTTCTCGAGAGTGCTGATGTTTCCCTGGCAGAAGAGCGATCCGAAACAGCCCGCCGACGACACTCGCCCCGTGCGGCGCGACCCCCAGGACCTGTCAGGCCAGGTGGCGGTGATCACGGGTTCAACCTCGGGTATCGGTCTGGCCCTGGCGCGAGCAACAGCGGCCCGCGGCGCCGACGTGGTGCTGAACGGCCTGGGCGACCCGGCCGAGATCGAAAGCGTGCGGGCGGGGCTGGAGGCCTCGTGCGGAGTCAAGGTGCGCTACCACGGCGCCGACATGAAGAGCGGCGACGAGGTGGCCGACCTGGTCGCTTTCGCCAGGCACCAGCTGGGCCGGCTGGACATCCTGGTCAACAACGCCGGCGTTCAGCACGTCGAGGCGATCGAAAAATTTCCCAGTGACAAGTGGGAGCAGATCATCGCCATCAACCTGTCGTCGGCCTTCTACGCCACTCGCGCGGCGGTGCCGATCATGAAGGCCCAGGGGCGCGGCCGGATCGTTAACATCGCCTCGGCCCACGGCCTGGTCGCCAGTCCCTTCAAGTCGGCCTATGTAGCGGCCAAGCACGGCGTGGTCGGTTTGACCAAAACAGTGGCCCTGGAGCTGGCGCGCGACAATATCACCTGCAACGCCATCTGCCCCGGCTTCGTCGAGACGCCCATTGTCGAACGACAGATCGCCGATCAGGCCCGCACCCACGGCATCTCCAAGGAGCGGGTGCTGGAGGAGGTGATCCTCAAGAAGCAGCCGACGAAGCGTTTCGTCACCACCGACGAACTGGCGGGCATCTATCTGTATCTCGTGTCGGACCTGGGCGCCTCGGCCAACGGCGCCTGTTTCTCCATCGACGGCGGCTGGATCGCGGAATAGGCGATGAGCGCCCCCCAGGCCCTCTTCGTCAGCTCCAATCGCATTGGCGACTGCGTGATTTCCTCGGGCGTGATCGGCGAGATCGGTCGCCGTCTGCCGGAGGCGCGGATCACTGTCGCCTGCGGCCGCCCGCCCGCGCCCCTGTTCCGCGCCGCGCCGGGCGTCGAGCGGGTCATCGTCCTCGACAAGAAGAAGCTGGCCGGACACTGGTTCGACCTGTGGGGCGAGGTGCACGGCACGACCTGGGACCTGGTGGTCGATATCCGGGGCTCGGCCCTCGCCTATGCGCTGAAGGCCCGCGAGCGCCGCATCTACAACCGCCGCTGGGAGACGGGCCTGAGGAAGGTCGAGATGGTCTCGCGGCTGATGGGATCGGACGCGCCGCTTGATCCCGAAATCTTCTTCGACGACGAGGCGCGCGCCGAAGCCGCTGCCGTAATCGATCCCCAGCTTCAGGGCGGCGCCGGGGCAGGCCCGATCCTGGCGCTGGCCCCCATCGCCCACCAGCCGGGCAAGAGCTGGCCCGCCGACCGCTGGGGCGCGCTGGTCGAGCGGCTGAAGGCCGAGCCTCGGTTCGACGGCTGGCGCTTCATGCCGGTGGGCGGCCCGGGCGACCGGCCGCCGGCGACGCCGGCGCTGGAGGCCGCCGGGGCGCGCGGCATAGACTTCATCGGCAAGGGCGACATCCTGGCCTCGGCCGCCGCCATCGACTGGGCCGCCCTGTTCGTCGGCAATGATTCCGGCCTGATGCACGTCTCGGCCGCCGCCGGCCGGCCGACGCTGGGCCTGTTCGGACCGACCGAATGGTGGCTCTACGGCCCCTGGGGGCCGAAGACGGCGACCGTGGCCTCCAACGAAACGCGTGGTCAGTTCGCCCCCATCGAGGACCTGACCGTACACCACGTGTTCGAGGCGGTGATCGCTTTGCACGACCGTTATGCGGGTGAGACCGCCCGCCCCGCTTGATGTCACGGCCTCGTGAGCGCATATAGTCGCCCCTGGAACGCGTCCGGCCGGTCGCGCGCTTTGTCACGCGAAGCGGGTTCGGCCAGCTCTTTCCTCGCCGACCAGACGACCCATCAACATGTAAGGAAACGACGCCCATTCGCCGTCCGATGAACCAGCCGCCCGTCAAGGACGGGCCGCCCATGAACCAGGATATCCGCGCGCCGCGCGTTCTGCTGATCGATCAGAACGGCGAGAAACAGGGGGTGATGCCCACCTCGTCCGCGCTGGAGGCCGCCATGGAGGCGGGCCTGGACCTGGTGCAGATCGTCTCCAATTCCGAGCCGCCCGTCTGCAAGATCCTCGATTATGGAAAGTTCCGCTTCCAGGAGCAGAAGAAGAAGGCTGAGCAGCGCAAGCGCCAGAAGATCGTCGAGCTCAAGGAAATCAAGCTCCGTCCGAACATCGACACCCACGACTACGAGGTGAAGGCCAAGGCCATGCACCGCTTCTTTGACGAGGGCGACAAGGTGAAGGTCACTCTGCGTTTCCGTGGTCGTGAAATGGCCCACCCCGAACTGGGCATGAAGCTGCTTAGCAAGGTCCAGGCCGACTTCGACGAAATCGCCAAGGTCGAGTACGCCCCCCGCATGGAGGGCCGCCAGATGATCATGATCCTGGCGCCGAGGTAGACGGCGATCTCGCTCGCGACGCGGTCGTTCGCTGCTTGAGCGCGACGAATATCTCAGACGCCCGGGGATCGCCCCGGGCGTCTTGCGTTTTGGGGGGTGGCGCTGTAGAAGCCGCCCCTTCGCGTAAACCGGACCGCCAGGCGAACAGGCATGCCTGGGCGGTCTTCGAATTGTTCACAGGCGTCGCCCTGGGCTCAAGCAGCCCAAAGGGCGCCGGCCCACCAAGGAAACAGAAATGCCGAAGCTCAAGACGAAGTCGGGCGCCAAGAAGCGCTTCAAACTGACAGCCACTGGAAAGGTGAAGGCCGGCGTGGCAGGCAAGCGCCACCGCCTGATCAGCCACAACTCCAAGTACATCCGCCAGAACCGGGGCACCCAGGTGATGTCGGACGCCGACGCCAAGAAGATCAAGTCCTACATGCCCTACGCCTGATCGGCGACGGCACGAACGCACGGATCTTCACCGCATCATCAGTTTGAATTGGGCCTGAAGTAGCGAGCCGCCGCGCGGCGAGCGTTAGGCCCTTCCGAAGGAAAGACATCATGGCTCGCGTCACCCGGGGGGTCACCTCCCACGCCAAGCACAAAAAGGTCCTGAAGCAGGCCAAGGGCTTCTACGGCCGCCGCAAGAACACCATCCGCG
>CAZITK010000083.1:0-7843 GCA_964542145.1 uncultured Brevundimonas sp. | reverse complement strand
CGTGCTCACGGACCTGCGGACGTAGTGGCCGGTGGCCATGGCCTCGGCGCCCAGGTCGCGGGCCACGTCCAAGAGGTCGCGGAATTTGACCGTCTGATTGCAGCGGATGCAGGGCACGGGGGTGCGCCCCATCAGATAGCTGTCGGCGAATTGGTCGATCACCGCGTCGCGGAAGCGGCTTTCGTAGTCCAGCACATAGTGGGGGATGCCCAGGGTCTCGGCCGCCAGCCGGGCGTCGTGGATGTCCTGGCCGGCGCAGCAGGCGCCCTTCTTCTTCAGCGCCGCGCCGTGGTCGTAGAGCTGCAGCGTCACCCCCACGACCTCAAACCCCGCCTTGTGCAGAAGGGCGGCGACCACGGTGGAGTCGACGCCGCCGGACATGGCGGCCACCACGCGCGATCCGACCGGCAGGCCCACCGCCGCGCGCGCAGCCGCGACCGCCGCGTCCATGTCGGCCGAGGCGGACATGGGAGCGATGTCGGGAACCGGGCAGAGGGGCGCGGCGAGGGTCATGGCCGCTATCTAGTCGTCGAAGCGCGCGATTTCGAGGCCCGGCCGCCGCCCCGTCGAACGACGGCGGCGGGGGCGTCCAACGAAAAGGGGCCGCCCCGTCGCCGGAGCAGCCCCCTCGCCTGCGCTATCAGGACGTGGATCAGGCGCGATAGTGCTGGATGCGCGTAGTCCGAAGGCCCTGCATGCCCCATTTGTCGATCGCCGCCTGCCAGGCCACGAATTCTTCGGCCGTAAGGCGATAGCGCGCCAGGGCCTCGTCCAGTTCGAGCAGACCGCCGCGCACGGCGGCGACCACCTCGGCCTTGCGCCGGATCACCCAGCGGTCGGTGTTCGGCGGAGGAAGGTCCGCCAGGGTCAGCGGAGTCCCATTCGGTCCCACCACGTACTGTTCGCCTTTGCTGTTAAGGCGTCGCTCGGTCAGCATGGGCTTAAGCCTCTGTCACCACCATCACTCTGATCGTGACCATAGGCGCCGGCCGCTAAAGGCCGTTTAAGCGTCGTGGTGAAGAAAGGCCTAAACCGTCCCTTCTTCGACCAACGTTCGCGAAGCGTATCCGAGCAACGATTCATTGCATCTTAATCAGGGTTAACGGGCTTGCTGATAAGGATCAGCGTTTGATCCTGAGAAGCTCCTCCATCATCTCGTCTGCGGTAGTGATGATCTTCGACGAGGCCGAATAGGCCCGCTGGGTGGTGATCAGACCGGTGAACTCGGCGGATAGATCGACCGTGGAGGCCTCAAGCTGCGAGGCCCCGATTTCGCCGGCCCCGCCGGTGCCGGGCGCCTTCAGATTGTAGGTGCCGGAGCCCTGGGTCACCGCATAGGCGTTGCCGTTTACGGACTTGAGGCTGTCGGGGCTGGGGAAGGTGGCCAGGGCCACCTGGGCGATGCGACGGGTCACGCCGTTGTCGAAGATGGCGGTGACATAGCCCTGCTCGTCGATCTCGATGTTCGACAGATTGCCGAAGGGCGTGCCGTTGGTGAGCACGGCCTGGACAACCGAGTCGCTGTCGTACTGGGTCAGGCCGCCGGCGGACGCCATGAAATCGAGGCTGATGGTCTGGCCGGATATGCCCAGGTGTTCCGCCCAGATGGCGTCGCCCGTGGGCGGCGTCGCCGGCGGGGGCAATCGCGAGCCCCCGAAGGTCACGGCCGCGTTGGCCGGATCGGTGAACAGGGCGTTCTCGCCCAAGGCCGCGGTGCCGGCGGCGTCCAGACGACCGTCCTGAGTGAAGGCCAGCAAACCAGACCGGATGACGGCGCGCTCGTCCGGCCCCGCGCCCTCGATCTCTCCGGGGCCGCCGATGATCTCGACATGCCACTGGTTCGGCTCGGCGTCCTTCAGGAAGGCCACGGTCACGGAACGTTGGCCGCCCTTGGAATCGGAGACGGGGATGGACAGTTCGAAGTCCGGCTTGACGCCGGCGGTCCCCTCCGGGGTCCACATGGCCATGGAGTTGGTGGCCGGATCATAGGTTCCCACGGCGGCGGAAATCTCCTGGCCCGAGCTCAGGTTGGCGTTGATCTGGGCGCGGGTGGTGGCCTCGGCGGTGCCGCCGACCGTGCCGATGTTGATCGAGCGCAGGCGGTTCAGGTCCGACGGGTCGGTGGCGACGTTTCCGTCGCTGTCTGCGGGCCAGCCCTGGAGGTAGAGTCCGGCAGAGTTCTTCAGATAGCCTAGGTCGTCCACCTGAAAGGCGCCGGCGCGGGTGAACAGGCGGGTGTCGGTGACCTGGACGCCCTCGGCCTTGTCGGTGACGACGAAGAAGCCGCGACCCGAGATGCCCAGGTCGGTCGCAGAGGTGGTCCGCTGAAGCTGGCCGTTGTCGGACACATAGTGCCGGGCCGAGGCCATGACGCCGCCGGCGGAATAGCCGGCGCCCTGGTTCTGACCGTTGATCACGGTCTGGAACTCGGCCTGGCTGCGCTTGTAGCCGACGGTGTTCACATTGGCGATGTTCTGGGAGATGGCCGCCAGGGCGGCGGAGTTGGCGGTGAGGCCGGAGACCCCGGCCAGCATGGCGCTGTTGATGCTCATGGTCTTGGTTCCTTGGATCAGAAGAGGTTGAGCGGGTTCAGGGCGGACGCGACCGAGCCGATCGAGGCTCGTTGCTGAGCGAAGCCCTGGTCTGTTGGCGCGAATTCTTCGAGCGCGATGACGGAAGACAGCGGCAGGATGGCCCCGCCGACGGTGAGGAAGGGCTGGCCGTCGTACATCTCGACGCCAGTGACGCGGCCGCGCGTGAGCACCTGGGAGTTGATCGTCTGGCCCGAGGCGTTCTGGGCGGTGATCCTCATGGTGTAGACGCCGTCGTCCTGGGCCTGGCCGCCGGCGGCGGTCTTGCCGTCCCAGGTGAAGTCGTGGACGCCGCGGTTCAGGGCGTCGGCCTGACCGGTGAAGACCACCTGACCCGACGAATCCAGGACCTCGACCTTGGCCGAGGCGGCGTCGGCGGCCAGTTCGTAGCTCCAGGTCGCGGCGCCGTCCTGGAACTTGACCGACGACCAGGCTGCGGTCGCCTCGCGGCCGATGTAGTTGACCGCGCCGGACAAACCCCCGTTCTGGTTCTGGGCCAGCAGGGCCGTCAGCAGATCGTTGGTGAGCAGTTGCTGCTCGACCCCCGCCATCTGGGTCAGCTGGGCGGTGAACTCGTTGGAATCCAGCGGCGACAGGGGGTCCTGATTCCGGAGTTGGGCGGTCAACAGCGTCAGGAAGGTCTCGAAGTTGGAGGCCAGCATCGAGCCGCCCGCATTGATGCGGCCGGCGGCGTTGGCGGTGGAGATGGCGTCGACCATGGTTCAGACCTTCACATCGACGCCGCCCGACGTCGGCTTGAGAGACACCCACACGGCTGGGGCAAGATCGGCCTCGGCGGCCAGGCGGTCGCCGTCGCGGAAGGCGCGACCGGCGCCGGAACGACGGTCCTCAAACGGCGAGGCGTGTCCTTCCCGCCGTTCGGAGAACTCCAGGGCGTCTTCAGCCAGGCTAAAGCCTGCGGTCTCCAACTGACGCCGCAGTTCGTCGGCGCGGCCGCGCATCTCGGTGGCGGCGGTCGGGTTGTCGAAAGCCAGGCGGGCGACCAGCTGGCCGTCCTGATCGATATCCATGGAGACATCGACCCGCCCGAGGCCCTCGGGGGTCAGCGCCATGTCGAAACGCGTCACGCGCTGATCCAGCCGGTTCAGCATGCGCGCAGCGAGCAGGGCCGTGGTCTCGACGGAGGCGCGCGACAGGGACGCCGCCATGCCCGCCGCGGCGGAAGCGGAAGAGGCGGCGACGCGCTCTGTCAGCTCCACCGTGGGGCCTTCTCGCGCGGACTCGAGACCGGCGACCTCCGGCGGCAGGTCCGGCGCGCCTTCACGAAGGACGAAGGCGGGCATAGTGGTCGCAGGCGTCGCTACAGTTCCGGCCGTCGCGGCGGCGGGTGTCGCGGCGGTGCTTGATGTGGATCCGGCGACGGTCGTCTGGCTCGGTTCAGAAGGGGAGTTGGACGTGGTCAAAGATGTCTGCGCCGGCTTCTGGATGACCCCCGGCGACGACGCGCCCGACGGGTCGGCGAGCGGGACCGTGGCGGAAGGGGTAGCCGTCGGCGCGGCCTGATCCGCTGAGACTGACACCAACGGGACGGCGGTCTCGGGCGACAGCGCTGCCGGTCGCACGAGCGCGGCGGGAGTCGTCGGGCCCGCGCCGCTGCGCGAGGCCGAGACGGGGGGGCCTCGCTCGCCCCGCAGGAGGGGGGTGGGGACCGGGGCTGCGCCCTCCCCTGTCGCGCCGGCGATTCGAGCGACTGATGTCGACGAGCCGGCGGCTGCCAAGGCCGGCGTCTCGGCCCCTGTGACGACCGTGGGGGTCGCGACGGTCTGGCCCCGGGCCTTCCCTGGCGGGGGCGTCCCTTCCAGCAGGCCCGGGAGACTGGTCGGAGCCTGGACGGCGCCGCGTGACCGTCCGGAAGCGGCGCTGGCGACCATGGACGCGGGACCCGAAGATGTCCCCACAGACGCATTCACCGGGCTCGTGCGAGCGGCCTGGGGCGCGACCGCAGGACCGGCAGAGAATTGCTCGCCGGTCAGGCGCGCGGGGGTTCCTGTCGGCGGGGGGACGGCGGATGCCCGTCCAGGAGAAAGGATCGTCGGCGCCGCCACCGTCGACGGCGGTGCAGCAGCGGCCGTGACGACGGGAGCAGGCGGCGCCGAGAGGGTCGGCGGTCGGCTGATCGACAAGCCCGTTTCCACCACCGCACCGTTGAGGACCGGAGCTGAAGCGGTGCCGTCCAGCGGCGCCGCGTCCGTCAACGGGTCTGCAGGAGCGGCCGCGACGACGGGAGCGGGCGGGATCGCCAAGGCGGGCGACGGTCGGCTAATGGACAGGCCCGCTCCCACCACCGCACCGCTGAGGGGCGGGGCTGAAGCCGTCCTGTCAGGCGGCTCGGAGGACGGCTCGGCGACCGCAGATGCCGCGGCGTCGGCGGCGAGGTTCGCCTGGACCGAGGGCGTGGAACCGGCGCCGGGGGACGGCTTTCCGGGCGTTGGGTCGGGGGCGCCCTCGGTATCGATCTCGGCCGACGCAGGCGGAACTGCGACCGGCGCGCCTGTCTTCCCAGACGCGAAGCCGGCGAGCGCCTGAGAAACGGCGGCATCCGAGGGCCCGGTCTGAAGCGCGCCGTCCTCGCGGTCTCCCGCCGTCTCGCCTTTCGGCGTCGCTCGGCTTGTCGGGCTCCTGGAGGCCGCGAGATCGGTCAGGGGCGCGTCTGCGGGAACCCCACTGTCTTGGCTTAGCGACAGCAGGGCGCTGAAGCCGGACGCGCCTTCCCTTGCCCCGCCCAGGCCGGGCGCGGCTGTGGCGCGCACCGAGGGGGCGGCGCCGAGGGCGGCGAGAAGGGCGGAGGCGGACATGCGCGGCAGGCTCACGAAAACGGATGGACGCGGGGCGCCTGCTGCGCCGAAACATTCGGCTCTCCGCAAGCAACCGCCGGGCCAGAGCCGATGCCTCAGCCAAGTTTCTGTAATCATGATGGAATCGTCACGTCAGCCCTCGGATGACATGGAGGACCAGGGTCGAAACTGCCGCGCCCGTCAGTCGTCTTTTGCCGCCCTGCCGCTTCGGTTCGCCACCTGGCCCGGCGTTTGCGCCACCAAGGCGAGCACCGCGAACGCTTCAGAGGGAAGCCCATGCGAATCATAGACTTGGTAGAACCAGCCGAAGCCGGAGCCGGGCAAATCTCGCCCGTGCGTGAGCAGACTCTGCCGGCCTTCGACGGATTCGCGCATCAACAAGAGGGCGCCCCGTGTCGCTGAGCAGCATCATCAACATCGCCAACTCTGGCCTGATGACGGCTCAGGCGCAGATCCGCGTCAGCTCGGACAATGTCGCCAACGTCAACACCCCCGGCTATGTCAGGAAGGTCGCCGACCAGACGGCCGCGACAACCGGTTCGATCGGCGCGGGAGTCGAGATTGGCCGAGTGCGGCTGGCCACTGACCGCTTCCTCCAGGCCGCCAGCCTGCAATCCGGCGCCGAGGCCGCGCGCCAGGGCGTGCGCTACGAACTCTATGATCGCATCCAGTCGCTGTTCGGCGATCCGGGCGGCAACGCGGGGTTCTTCAGCCGGATCGACGGCCTGTTCTCGGCCTTCGCCGCCTCGGCTGAGGACGCCAGCTCCAGCCCCCTTCGCAGCGACGCCCTGATGCGGGCCCAGAGCCTGTTCGACGAATCGGCCCGCATCACCCGCCAGATCCACGCGGTGCGCGAAGATGCCGACAGCCGCATCAAGACCGCGGTGGACAGCGCCAACATGCTGCTGAGCCAGATCGAGTCGTTGAACGTGGAGATCGCGCGGGCCACGGTCAGCGGCGGCGACGCCACCGGTTCGCAAGGCGCCCAGATCCAGCTGGTCAACCAGCTGTCGTCCCTTATGGACATCAACATCGCACAGCGGCCTCAGGGCGGAGTGAGCATCCGCACCGGGGCCGGGGTGCTGCTGGCCGGGGCCGGTCACGCCACCCTGGAGTATACGCGCGCGGGCTCGGTCAACGGGGAGACGGCCTTCGCCGACGTCTATGTCACCGAGCCGGGGGGCCAGAAGCGGTCCTTGGCGGACACGCTCAAGAGCGGCGAAATCCGCGGCCTCCTGGAGCTGCGCGACGTCGAGGCGCCGGCCGCCGCCGAGCGGCTGGGCGAGCTGATGGCGCGGGTGGCGGACGAACTGAACCGCGCCCACAACCAGAACACCGCCGTACCCGCCCCCGGCGTCCTGACCGGCCGCAATATGGGCCAGGGCTTCGGGAGCGCGCTGGCGGGCTTCCAGGGGACCACCACCGTGGCGGTGACCAACGCCCAGGGGCTGATCCAGGCCCGGGCCGAGATCGTCTTCGCGGGCGGAACCATGACCGTCAACGACGTGGCGGCCGACCCGACCACCTTCCTGGCGACCCTCAATGCCCAGCTGGGCGGGCTGGCGACCGCGAGCTTCACCGACGGGCGTCTCAGTGTTGAGGCCTCGGGAGCCAATGGCGTGGCCATCGGCGACGACCCGGCCGACCCGGCCCGGAAGAACGGCAAGGGCTTCGCGCACTGGTTCGGGCTGAACGACCTGGTGCGATCCGACCGCCCCGTGACCTATGACACCGGCCTGACCCCGGCGAGCGCACACGGCTTCGCCGCCGGGCAGAGCCTGACCTTCCGCCTGGTCGCCAAGGCCGGCGAGCGGCTGGGCGACCTGACCTTCACCGTGCCGGCCGGGGCCAGCATGGCCGACCTGGTCACCGCCCTGAACGACCCGGCGACGGGGCTGGGCCGCCACGGCGCCTTCACCCTGAACGCCCAGGGCCAGCTGAGCTTCGCCGCCGCGGGGTCGCTTCCGGTCAAGCTGTCGGTGCTGGACGACACCACCAGCCAGGCCCATTCCGGCGTGTCCATGACCGAGCTGTTCGGCCTAGGCGGCGGGGTCCGGGCCAGCCGCGCCGACGACTTCTCGATCCGAGCCGATATCCGAAGCAACCCCAGTCGACTGGCCCTCGCCCAACTGAACCTGGACGCCGCCGGGGGCTCCGCCCTGTCCAACGGCGACGGGCGCGGGGCGCGCCTCCTGGCCGACGCCATCGGCGATCCCGTGACGTTCGACGGAGCCGGGGGCGCCGCCGGGGCGACCATGAGCCTCAGCCGCTACGCCTCGGACCTGTCCGGCGACGTCGGCGCCCGCGCCGCCAACGCCAAGACCCGCGCCGAGGCCGCCGGCGCCCTGTCCCAGGAGGCTCGCGCCCGCCAGACAGGCTTCGAGGGCGTCAATCTGGACGAGGAACTGGTGTTGCTGACCACCTATCAGCAGGCCT
>CAZITK010000082.1:0-7859 GCA_964542145.1 uncultured Brevundimonas sp. | reverse complement strand
GGGCGTGAAATTTCAGGCCATTTCCACTTCCGAAATCAAGATCAGCGTTCTTATAGACGCGGCCTATGCCGAACTGGCCGTGCGCGCCCTACATGCGGCCTACGGGCTGGAGACGGTCTAGGCGAGCTGTCGGCGGTTTGGCCGCGAGGAGAGTGAATTGGCCCAGGGCGGCGGACTATCGACGCGAGGACCCAGGAACCTTCTGCGCCAGATCCGCGAGGCCATGGCGGGCGGCGGCCCGGCCCAGGCCCGCCTCGACCAGGTCGTGCGGATCATCGCCCTGTCCATGGTGGCGGAGGTCTGCTCGCTGTATCTGCGCCGAGCCTCGGGCGAGCTGGAGCTTTTCGCCACAGAGGGCCTGAACCGCGACGCGGTCCACACGACCCGGTTGCGCCCGGGCGAAGGGCTGGTGGGCGAGGTGGCGCGCATCGCCGAGCCGATCAGCTTGGCCGACGCCCCCAGCCATCCCAACTTCTCCTATCGACCCGAGACAGGCGAGGATCCCTATCACGCCTTTATGGGCGCGCCCCTGCTGCGCGGAGGACGGGCCATCGGGGTGCTGGTCGTGCAGAACCGGGCCGCGCGCCGCTACGACCCGGACGAGATCGAGGACATCCAGACCATCGCCATGGTCCTGGCCGAAACCGTCGCCTCGGGCGAACTGGTCGGATGGGACGAACTTTCGGAGGTCGAGCTGGCGCCGCGCCGGCCCGAGCGCCTGAAAGGTCAGAGGTTCGCGGAAGGGTTGGCGGTCGGCCATGTGGTCCTGCACGAGGCGCCCATCGCGCCGGAACAGCTGCTGGCGCTGGACCCCGTGGCCGAGGAAGCGCGGTTGCACGCGGCGCTGGATCAGTTGAAGCGGGGCATCGACCAGATCCTCGAGGGCGGCCAGGGCAAGCTGGGCGGCGCCCCGTTCGAGGTGCTGGAGACCTATCGCATGTTCGCAGACGACCGGGGCTGGAACCGGTCTCTGGAGGAGGCGGTTCGTTCCGGCTTGACCGCCGAGGCCGCCGTTGATCGGGTCAGGAACGAGCATCGCGCCCGCTTCGCCAAGGCCCGCGACCCCTATATTCGCGAGAGGCTGCACGACTTCGAGGATCTGGCCAATCGCCTCCTGCGGATTTTGGCCGGAGACAGGCCGGGCGACCGCGACCTGCCCGACGACGCCATTTTGGTGGCCAAGAACCTTGGGCCCGCGGACCTGCTGGAGTATCCGCGCACCAAGCTGAAAGGGCTTCTGATCGAGGAAGGCTCAGCCGCCGGTCATGCCGCCATCGTCGCCCGCGCCCTGCAGATTCCCTGTGTCGGCCGGCTGATGGGATTGCGCGACCGGCTGAGCGAGAACGACCTGGTCATCGTCGACGGCGAGGGCGGCGAGGCCTTCCTTCGCCCCCGGCCCGATATCGTCGACGCGGTCAGCCAGCGCATGGCCATGCGACAGAGCCGCCAGGCCGAGTTCGACAAGATCCGGGACCAGCCGGCCGTTACGCGCGACGGCGTGCGCATCGCTCTCCTGACCAACGCCGGCCTCGCCGTGGATCTGGAGCTGCTGGACAAGAACGGGGCCGAGGGCATCGGACTGTTTCGCACCGAGTTCCAGTTTATGGTCTCGGACGAGCTGCCCAAGCTGAATGCTCAGACGGCGCTCTATCGCCTGGTGCTGGACGCCGCCGACGAGCGGCCGGTGACCTTCCGCACCCTGGACATCGGCGGGGACAAGGTGCTGCCTTACCTGGAGGCCCAGCGAGAGGAAAATCCGGCGCTGGGCCGTCGCGCCATCCGCCTGGGCCTCGACCGCCCGGCCTTGCTCAGGATGCAGTTGCGCGCCCTTCTGACGGCGGCGAGCGGGCGCGAGCTGCGCGTCATGTTCCCTATGATCGCCACGATCGATGAGTTCCGCGCCGCACGTGAGCTGGTCGATTATGAGGTCGCCTGGGCGCGCCGACGGGGTCGCCCCCTGCCGGAACTGCTGCGCGTCGGCGCCATGATCGAGGCGCCCAGCCTGTTGTGGCACCTGGACGCCCTCTTGCCCCTGACGGACTTCGTATCCGTGGGGACAAACGACCTCCTTCAGTACATGTTCGCCGCTGACCGGACCAATCCGCTGGTCGCCGAGCGCTATGATCCCCTGTCGACCCCGGCGCTGCGTGCCTTGCAGGAAATCCAGAAGAGGTGCGCCGACACCGGCACGCCGGTGTCGGTCTGCGGCGAGATGGCGGGGCGGCCGCTGGAGGCTTTCGCCCTGATCACGCTCGGCTTCACCCGGCTGTCGGCGCCGGCGGCCGGCGTGGGCGCCGTGAAGCGCATGGTGCTGTCCACCGACCTGGCCGCCGCCAAAAGGGGCATGGCCAACCTGCTGGGCTCTTCAGCCGCCTCGGTGCGCGGGGAGGTCGAGAGCCTGGCCAGAAAGCTGAACGTGGCGCTATAGCCGGGGCCGCCGACGGTTCTGACAGGGCCCGAGCGGCGGTCCGGTGTCTCAGCCCTCAGCCTGGCGTAACGAGACAGAGGCCTTTGCGGGTTTTCTCGCCTGGTCCAGGAGCTGATCCACCAGACGCTTGAAGCCATCCAGGCGCAGGGGCTTTTCCAGTGCGGCGTCGGCGCCCAGGGTCATGGCCGCCTTGAGATAGCTGGCGGGCGAAACGCGTCCGCCGCTGGAGATGGCCAGGATCGGCACCTGGGGCTTGAGGGCCTTCATTTCGAGCAGGGTCTCAAGCCCGTCCCGGTTGGGCATCAGCATGTCCAGCACCACCAGATCGACCGGCAGCGCCTTGAACAGGGCGATACCCTCCACGCCGTCGGCCGCCTCCACCATGGCGTGGTCCGAGGTGCGCAGCAATTCGGCTGCGATCAGGTGGATGGTGGGGTCATCGTCAACGACGAGGATCGAGGCCATGCCAGGAGCTCCTTGCAGGCTCAGGGTGACCGCGATCCTTTGCCGATCGGACAATGGGCGTGGTTAACGCAGAGGTCAGCCGCGATTTTCGCGTTCAGCGCGGTTGGCCGCGACGGTCTTGGGCCCCTGGCCGGTAGCGGCCTCGGTTCTTTCGGGTCGGTTGGCGTGGGTGCGACCCTGTTGGGCTCCCGAAGCGTCCAGAGGCTCGCCTTCGTCCATGAAGTCCGCCATTTCACCCGCGGCTGGCGGAGCGACAGTGGAATCCGCGACATCGTGGGCGGCGTAGGAGCGGGGTTCTGGACGGACGTTTTGATGCTGGTCGCGGGCCTGGTCGTTAGGCTGGACCGGGTCGGTGGCCTGGTTCTGAGCCGTCGCATTGGAACTGGAGACGTTCTGATGAGGCATGGGGATTCTCCTGTGTCTTCTCGGGCAACCGGCCACACGACCCTCTGTTCCCGGGAACAAGCGGGTCGGCGAGGGGATTGACCACGTGACGTGACAAGGACGAGAGGAGCGAAATCATGCCGGCCGAATCCCTGTGGTTGTTCGTGGTGTTGGGCGGGGCCGTCCTTCTGGGCCTGGCGCTGATGTGGGGGCAGATCCGCTCGCGCAAACATGACGACGAGGTCGATCCGAACACTCCCGGCGACGATCCGTCCAAGGGCATGTAGTCGCCGTCATGGGTGGCTCCGGCCGGCGGCTGCGTTATATGAAGCGCCTTCCCTGAACGTCTTTGCAGCCGAATGAGCCCCGCCATGACTGACCCCGCCGCCCCCTATGATGTGATCGTCATCGGCGGCGGGCCGGGGGGCTATAACGCCGCCATCCGCGCCGGGCAGCTGGGACTGAGGGTGGCGTGTGTTGAGATGCGGGAGACGCTGGGCGGAACCTGTCTGAACGTGGGCTGCATGCCGTCCAAGGCGCTGCTGCACGCCTCGGAGCTGTACGAGGCGGCCAACACCCAATTCGCCGGCATCGGCATCGAGGTGAAGCCCAGGCTGAACCTGGACCAGATGCACAGGTCCAAGAACGACAGCGTCACGGCCCTGACCAAGGGCATCGAATTCCTGTTCAAGAAGAACAAGGTCGACTGGCTGAAGGGTCGTGGCCGGATCGTGGCGAAAGGCCAGGTCGAGGTCGAGGCGGCCGACGGCTCCAAGACCACCCATCAGACCCGGAACATCATCATCGCCACGGGCTCCGAGCCCACGCCGTTGCCGGGCGTCGCCTTCGAAGCGGGCAAGGTGATCGACTCCACAGGGGCGCTGTTTCTGCCCAAGGTCCCAAAGCATCTGATCGTGGTTGGGGCCGGGGTGATCGGGCTGGAGCTGGGCTCGGTCTGGCGGCGGCTCGGCGCCCAGGTCACGGTGGTGGAGTTCCTGGACAAGGTCGGCGCCGGCATGGACGGCGAGATCGCCACCGCCTTCCAACGCGGCCTGACGAAACAGGGCATGACCTTCCGCATGGGGACCAGGGTGACGACCGCCAGGTCGGGCAAGGACGGGGTGGAGCTGACCCTGGAGCCGGCGGCGGGGGGTGCGGCGGAGACGCTGAAGGGCGACGTCGTGCTGGTCGCCATCGGGCGGCGGCCCTACACGGCAGGCCTGGGGCTGGAGACGGTCGGGATCGAGACTGACAAGCGCGGCTTCATCACGAACGACCATTTCGCGGCCGGCCAGGACGGCATCTGGGTGATCGGCGACGTGACCCACGGCCCGATGCTCGCTCACAAGGCCGAAGAGGACGCCGTGGCCGCCGTCGAGCTGATCGCCGGCAAGGCGGGACATGTGGATTACGACCTGGTCCCTAGCGTCATCTACACCAGGCCCGAGGTGGCCTGGGTCGGCAAGACCGAGGAGCAGCTGAAGGCCGCCGGAGTGGCCTACAAGAAGGGCAAATTCCCTTTCGCCGCCAACAGCCGGGCCAAGATCAACCACGAGACCGACGGTCTGGTGAAGGTGCTGGCCGACGAGACCACCGACAAGGTTCTGGGTGTGCACATCTACGGCCCCCAGGCCGGCGAGCTGATCGCTGAGGCCTGCGTCGCCATGGCCTTCGGGGCGTCATCGGAGGACATCGCCCGCACCTGCCACGCCCACCCCACCCGCGCCGAGGCCGTGCGCCAGGCGGCGATGGGGGTCGAGGGCTGGACCATGCAGGCCTGACCGATCGGCGTTCGTGGCCCGGCGGGTCGTTTTTTGCTATGATGGCGCCTGCATGAGGAGAGGCGCCCGAGATGTTCTGGATCAGTCTGGTCCTGCTGGCTTTGTCCCCCGCTGAGACGGCCCTGGCCCACGAGGCCGGCGCTGCGCCGGGGCGAGCGGAGACTACCGCGCGCCATCTCGCCGGGCAGTGCGACGCGCGGGTGCGGATGGTCAATGGACGCACGCTGACCGACAGCCGCCCCAGGGACGCCGAGGCGCCGGTGAGGATGCACTATCTGCTTGATAACCGGGTCGACGGCTGTTCCGTGCCGGTGATCGCCGTGGACAGTCTGCCCGAAGCGGATCGGGCGGTCGGCCGGATATTCGGCGACACGGTTCAGCCTGAACCCCGCTAATCCTGCTCGGCCAGGCCTCTCAACGTCTCGCGCGCGGCATCGCGGTGGCGGGGCCTGATATGGGCGCCGAGGGTGGCGACCACGGCGGCGATCACGGCCGCGTCGTCGGTGAAGCCGATCCCCGCCAGAACATCGGGAATGACGTCGATGGGCAGGACCCAGTAGGCCAGGGCGCCCAGCATCACCCCCTTGGCGGCGGCGGGCGTCTCCGGATCGCGGGCGGCGTAATAGACGCTGAGCAGCCGGTCGGCGAAGGGGATGCGCGCGGCGGTCCTCACCAGCTTGGGCCAGAAGCTGCGCCGAACCCGCATCTCATTGACGCGCTGGACAGCGGGGACCAGCGCCTTTGCGGGATCAATGGCGTCCATGGGCGACGCCGGATTGGCCTTGGCGGTCATGGTCGTTAAACCCCTGCCCAACTCATTGGATCGCTCAATACAGGAAAACGCGCGATGAAACTCGACGGTTCGATCTCGGCGGTGGTGACGGGCGGCGCGTCCGGCCTTGGCGAAGGCACGGCGCGCGCGCTGGCCGCCAGGGGGGTGAAGGTGGCCCTGTTCGACCTGAACCAGGAGGCCGGCGAGAGGATCGCGACGGAGATCGGCGGGGTGTTCTGCAAGGTCGATGTGACGTCCGACGCCGATGTGGCGGCGGGCTTCGCCAAGGCTCGGGCGGCGCACGGCCAGGAGCGACTGACCGTCAACTGCGCCGGCATCGCCACCGGCCAGAAGACCGTCAGCAGGAAGAAGGACACCGGAGAGATCCGCGCCCACGACATGGCCCAGTTCGAGCGGACGGTGACGATCAACCTGTTCGGCAGCTTCCGCGTGGCCAGCCAGTCAGCGGCGGGCATGGTCACCCTGGACCCGCTGGAGGACGGCGAGCGCGGGCTGATCGTCAATACGGCCTCGGTCGCAGCCCAGGACGGCCAGATTGGCCAGGCGGCCTATTCCGCCTCCAAGGGAGGGGTCTATGCGATGACCCTGCCGATGGCGCGCGACCTGATGAACGAGGGGGTCAGGGTCAACACCATCCTGCCCGGCATCATGTGGACGCCGATGATGGCGGGCATGGACCAGAAGGTTCAGGACGCCCTGGCCGCCATGATCCCCTTTCCAAAACGGCTGGGCGCGCCTGCCGACTATGCGGCTCTCGCCCTGCATCTGGCCGAGAACGTCTATATCAACGCAGAGTGTATCCGGCTGGACGGCGCCATTCGTCTGGCGCCGCGCTGACCGCCGCAGGCCATCCATGCACCTGTGGCGCACAATTTATTCCGCAGGGGCTTGCGAGGGTCCGCGCGGGTCCGGTATAGGCCCGCCCTCGACTGAAACGCGGGCGTAGCTCAGGGGTAGAGCATCACCTTGCCAAGGTGAGGGTCGGGCGTTCGAATCGCCTCGCCCGCTCCAGTCGAAAGCCTGAAGAGCCCGGCCCTCGCGCCGGGCTTTTTGCTGTGTCGAAGGGCGCGTCCCGATCGCCAAGGTGAGGGTCGGGTGTCCTGCCCATGGCCTGCACGACCCAAGCCGCTCACCATTCGCTTTTCTCGCGGCCACGCTCGACCTCGGGCGACCTCGGCCCCGTCCGTGACGGGGCGCACTCGCGCGCGACACGCCTCACCGCCGCCGCCGCGCCGCCCAAGGTCACATTGGAAGGCCCGTTCTCGCCATAGAGCCTGATTTCCGGCGCCTCGGCGATCTCGTCGGAAAGATCGGCGGTGAGCGGCAGCGTCCCGGTCAGGCTGTCGCTGGTCACAGGGCCATGCACCACGTAACGCGTCTCGGTGTCGGCGGCCGGATAGTAGAGGATCAGCACGATGCCGCTGTTGCGCGACTCCTCGGTCCAATCGGCGGGGCCGCCGTCGCCGGGAAAATACTCGAAAGACAGTTCGTGGCGCGTCGGCACGCACTGAATACGAAAAACCGTGGACGCCATCTCGCCAAGCTCGGCCGCCGCCCCCCGATCGGAGGCGGCCGGCGCATAGCGCCATTCGTCCCGGGCGCCGGGTTGTCCTTTGACGGCGCTCGTCGGCAGTAGGGCCGCAGCGGCGGCGACAACGAACACGGCGAGGCGCAGCGACTCCACTTGTTCGACCTTCTTTGCACCCAGAAGCCGAGAAGGCCTCGGTCCGGAAGAAGAACCTAGCCTATGGCTCTCGGATTCCAGTAGCCGCGCTTCAGTCCTCGCGCACGCGCTTCTTGCGGAAGGAGGGGTTCAGCACCTGCTTGCGCAGTCGGATCGACTTGGGGGTCACCTCGACCAGCTCGTCTTCCTCGATATAGGCGATGGCTTGCTCCAGGCTGGGGCGGCGCGGCGGGGTCAGGCGCCGGGCCTCGTCCTTGCCGGCGGCGCGAACGTTGGTCAGCTGCTTGCCCTTGATCGGATTGACGTCGAGGTCGTCGGAGCGGC
>CAZITK010000081.1:0-7885 GCA_964542145.1 uncultured Brevundimonas sp. | reverse complement strand
ACCAAACACCGGCGGCATGGGCGCCTATACCCCCGCCCCCGTCTTCGACCAGACCCTGGTCGAGTCCGCCCGCGCCCGCATCGTCGAGCCAACGATCAAGGGCATGGCCAGGGAGGGCGAGCCCTATCGTGGCGTGCTCTACGCCGGGCTGATGGCCACCGCGGAAGGGCCCAAGGTAGTCGAGTTCAACGCCCGCTTCGGCGACCCGGAATGCCAGGTGCTGATGATGCGCCTAGCCTCGGACATCGTGCCCTATCTGAAGGCCTGCGCCGAGGGCGACCTGTCGCGACTGGGCGAACCCAAGTTCCGTTCCCAGACGGCGATCTGCGTCGTCATGGCGGCCAAGGGCTATCCCGACAGCCCGCTGGAAGGCTCCACCATCCGGGGCGCGGACCAGGACTTCGGCCCCCACGTCCAGGTCTTCCACGCCGGAACCACGCGCAAGCCCGACGGCTCGCTGGCCGCCGCCGGCGGGCGGGTGCTGAACGTCTGCGCACTGGGCGATGACATCGCCGAGGCCCGAGAGCGCGCCTATGCCGCCGTGCGAGCCATCGACTGGCCCGGCGGCTTCAACCGCACCGATATCGGCTGGCGCGCGCTGGACCGAGGCTAACGGCCCGCCAGCGGCCGCTTTTGGGGAGGACCCACATGACCGACCAGCACGCCGCGGGCGACTTTGCACCAGAAACGCTGATGATGAGCCTGGGTTACGACCCGCGCCTGTCCGAAGGCGCCATCAAGCCGCCCCTGTTCCAGTCCTCCACCTTCGTCTTCCGCTCGGCCGAGGACGGCAAGCGCTTCTTCGAGGTGGCCTACGGCCTGCGTCAGCGCGAGTCGGGCGAGGCGATGGGGCTGATCTATTCGCGGATCAACAACCCCAATCTGGAGATCCTCGAGGATCGGCTGGCGGTGTGGGACGGCGCCGAAAAGGCCCTGGTGTTCTCCAGCGGCATGGCGGCGATCAGCACCTCCATCCTGGCCCTGGCGCGGCCCGGCGAGCGGGTGCTGTACACCGCGCCGGCCTATGGCGGGACCGAGTATCTCTTCGACCGCATCCTGCCGCGCATGGGCGTCCAGACCGCCAGCCTGACCGTGGAACAGGGCACGGCCGCGCTTCTGAACAGCGTTCGACGCCAACTGGCCAAGGCTGCGGCGGCGAGTTCGCGCCTGGCTGTCGTCTATGTGGAGACCCCGGCCAACCCGACCAATCAGATGGTCGATCTGGCGGCGGTCAGCGCCCTGTTACGCGAACAGCCAGAAGAGACCCGCCCGCTGCTGGTGGTGGACAACACCTTCCTCGGCCCCGTCTGGCAGCGGCCTCTGGCCCACGGCGCCGACCTGGTTCTCTATTCCCTGACCAAATATGTTGGCGGCCATTCCGACCTTATCGCGGGCGCCGCCATGGGGTCCGCAGCCCTGATGGCCCGGGTCGCCGAGATGCGGACCATCTGCGGCGCCGTTTTGGACCCGCACACCGCCTGGCTGCTGCTGCGCAGCCTCGAGACGCTGAAGATCCGTCTGGAGCGCTCCCAGGCCAATGCGCTGGACCTCGTCGACCGGCTGGGCGCCCACCCCAAGATCATCGACGTGCTCACCGCCGGCGGCAAGGGAGCCTCCGACGAACAGGCCGGGATCGCCCGGCGGCAGTGTTCGGGCCAGGGATCGACCTTCTCCATCCGCATCGCGGGCGGGGAGGCCGAGGCCTTCCGCTTCCTGAACGCGCTCAAGCTTTTCCGCCTGGCCGTCAGCCTGGGCGGCACCGAGAGCCTGGCGTCCCACCCGTCAAGCACCACCCATTCGGACTATTCGCTTGAAGCCAAGCTCCGTTGCGGCATTGGCGACGATCTGGTGCGCCTCTCGGTCGGGATTGAGAACGTCGAGGATCTGTGGCGCGATCTGGGCCAGGCCTTAGCGGCGGTCTGACCGCCACATCTAGCCCTCCAGCGCCCTGATCAAGGCCTTCTCAAATCCCTTAGCGTCTGGCCTGGGCAGGGCATCGCGCAACGTCCCGCTCTCGAACAGTTCGAACACGCGCGGATGGACATAGGCGCTGCGGCAGACCGCCGGGGTGTTGCCCAGCACACCCGACACCGCCTTCACGCAGACGGTTATCTTCCTTTTGGCGTCGGTCGCCGACGCGGCCGGCTCGGTCTCGCGCAGAGCTCGCGCGGCCGACACCGTGCCGGCCCAGGTGCGGAAGTCCTTGGCCGAATACTCCTCGCCCAGCACGGCGCGGATATAGGCGTTCACGTCATCCGAGGTCAGGGGACACAATTCGCCGTCGGCGTCGCGGTATTTGAAGATCTGCTGGCCCGGCAGATCGCGCAGCGACTTGATCACCGTCGACAGCCGCCGGTCCCGCACGCTGACGGAATGATCCTTGCCGCTCTTGCCCCGGAACTCGAAGGTCAGGGCCGTCCCCTCCACCTCGATGTGGCGCTTGTTCAGCGTGGTGAGGCCATAGCTGCGGTTCTGCCGGGCGTATTCGGCGTTGCCGACGCGGATCAGGGTGATTTCCAACAGGCGCACCGCCGTGGCCGTCACCTTCTCACGCGTGATCCCGCGCTTGCCCAGGTCGCGTTCCACCTGATCGCGCAGCTTGGGCAGGGCGCGGGCGAAAGCGGCCAGGCGCTCGAACTTGGCCTGCGAAGCGTGCCGGCTCCAGTCGGCGTGATAGCGGTACTGTTTGCGTCCCTTCACATCCCGCCCGGTGGCCTGAATATGGCCGGTGGCGCGCGGACAGATCCACACGTCGGTCCAGGCCGGGGGAATGGCCAGGGCGTCGATGCGTGCGATGACCGACTTGTCCTTGATGATCTGCCCGTCGCGATCGAGATAGCGAAACCCAGCTGCGGTCATCTTGCGGCCAAACCCGCGCTGATCGTCCGAGCAATAGGTGAGGCCCTTGGGAATTTCCGGCTTCTCGTCGTCGGCGCCCATGTCGCGAGCCATCAGGCCCGTGTCCGGCATGCGACGATTTCTGAAGGCATGAGGTGGAGCATGGCTAGTCCCGGCGCAAGCTAGCCGCTAACTCGCGCACCGTGTCCCGGTTCCGTCAGCGCGCGCGGCGCCAGTCCTCGGGCTGCTGAAAGCCGTGTCTCCAGGCCCCGGCGCCGGCCGACGTCGCGCCCTCTTAATGGGCCACATAGTCACGGCTGTAGCGGCGATAGGCGACGGCGTGCCCGTTCTCGACCATCCAGCCGCCGAGATCCTGATCCCCGACGCCGTCTTCGCAGCGGTTCTGTGGATGAAGCCGGTCCAGACCAGTCAGGCGGCGCTCTGCACGGGCGACTTTTTCAGGAGAGGGATGATCTGGCCCATCGCGGCGCGATGCCGACGAATGGTTTGACCTTCGTCATGGGGACGCTTGACCTCGCCCCCGCCCGGCGCGACGCCAGCCGCATGAACTATCGCCACAGCTTCCACGCCGGGAACTTCGCCGATCTGGTCAAGCACGCCATCCTGCTGGAGCTGCTCGACCGCATGCAGCGCAAGCCAGCCCTGACCGTGATCGACACCCACGCGGGGCGGGGCCTCTACGATCTCACTGGCGACGCCGCCCGCTCACGCGAAGCGGAAGCCGGGATCGCCCGGCTGATGTCGGCCGGCGACATGCCGGCGCCGCTGGCGCGCCTCGCTCAGGCGGTGGCGGCGCGCAATCCGGATGGGGCCGTGCGCTGGTATCCCGGCTCGCCCCTGCTTGTGGCCGAGCGCCTGAGGCCGGACGACGCCTATCGAGGCTTCGAACTGCGCCCCGAAGAGGCCGAGGCGCTGACCGCCACCCTGGCGCCCTGGCCCGCCGCCATGGCGACCGAAGCGGACGGCTATGAGGCCGCGCCCGCTCGGCTGCCGGGTGGCGGGCCCGCCCTGGTCCTGATCGACCCGCCCTTCGAGCGCCCGGACGACTACCAGCGCGCCGTTCAGGCCGCGCGCGCCCTGCGCGCCAGACAGCCGGACGCCGCCATCGCCATCTGGCTGCCGATCAAGGACGCGGAGACCCTGGACGCCTTCGCGCGCGGCTTGGAGGCGGCGCGCCTGCCGGGGCTGATGGCGGAATGCCGCCTCCGGCCCCTGACCAATCCGATGAAGATGAACGGCTGCGCCGTCGCCCTGATCGGCGCGCCGCTGGGCGCCGAGGCCGCCGCCCGCGAGGTCTGCGCCTGGACCGCCGCCAGCCTGGGCGACCCCGGCGGCCAAGGCGAGGTCTGGCGGTTCTAGGACTTAGTCCTCCCGGTAGATCCGCCCGCCGCGCATGACGAACCGCACCCGCTCCAGTTCGGTCACATCGCTCAGCGGATCGCCCGCCACCGCGATCAGGTCGGCGGGCATGCCGGGGGCCAGGCGTCCCGCCTCGGCGGCGATGCCCAGATGGTCGGCCGCGTGCACCGTCGCCGCCTGGATCGCCTCCAGCGGCGTCAGTCCGGCCTGCACCAGCAAGGCGAACTCCTGGGCGTTGTCGCCATGGGCCGAAACACCGCTGTCGGTGCCGAAGGCGATGCGAACCCCGCCCGCATGCGCCCGTCGGGCCATGTCCAGCATCTGCGGTCCCGCCTCCAGCGCCTTGGCGGTCTGGGCTGGGGTGAAGAAGTTGTCCGGTCCCGAGGCCACCCGCGCCACGAAGTCCCCGGCCAGCAGGGTCGGCACCAGATAGACGCCCTGGCGCCTAAACAGCCGGATCGAGTCGTCGTCCAGATAGGTGCCGTGCTCGATCGAATCCCCGCCCGCCCGCAGGAAGGCGTTGATGCCATCGACGCCGTGGGCGTGGGCGGTGACCTTGCGGCCCATGCGGTGCGCCACCTCGACGATGGCCGCCAGCTCTTCATCGGTGAACTGCTGGCCGAGGCCCGCCGCCGTGTTCGACAGCACCCCGCCTGTGGAGGTGATCTTGATGATGTCGGCTCCCGCCCGCACCTGGGTCCGCACCGCCCGCATGCAGTCGTCCGCCCCCGAACAGACGCTCTCGCGCGACATCATGTGCATGAGGTCCTCGCGATAGCCGTTGATGTCGCCGTGTCCGCCATGAACCGATACCGAACTGCCCGACGCCAGGATACGCGGCCCCGGCACGTCGCCGGCCGCAATGCCGCGCCGGAGCGCGAAGATCGCCTCATTGGCCGCGCCCAGGTCAGCCACCGTCGTGAAGCCGGCGCGCAGGGTTCTGAGGGCATAGCGCGCGCCCGACATGGTCTGGTCGGCCTCCGAATCCGTCATCGCCATCAGGCGGGCGTTGGGGTTCTGCTCACGAGTGATGTGCACGTGGCTGTCGATCAGGCCGGGCAGCACGAACGAGTCGCGCAGATCCACTACCCGGCCCCCGCCGACGAAGCCGTCGCGCACCCCGACCAGCTGGTTGCCACGGATCACGAGAGTTTTATCGCGCTCGATCCGGCCGCTGGCGGGGTCGAGAAGCACGCGCCCGGCCTGTACATACAGATCGCCGGTCGGCGCCGCGGCGCGCTCCTGTGTCCCCGCCTGCCGGGCCTCAGCCGCCGTCGTCACCGCCAACGTGGCCGCCAGGGCCAGCACCAGCCGCTTCATGAATATCTCCTTCCGATAGCGCCGCCACCTTATCGCAAGCCGTCGCGCCGCCAAGGCTCAGGTTGAAATCAGCGGCCCGCTCGGAAACAACCGGAAACAGTTGAGTACGTATATCGGGGACTACCGCATGAAGCTGTCGCGACGCGGCGCCGTTCTGGGCGCCCTCTCCCTCGGCGCGTGCGCGCCGGCCGCGACCAAACTGAACGAGCCGATCCTGCTGGCCGAGGGCGCTTCGGCCGGATCTCTGGCGCCGCGCCGCCTGTCGATCGCCACCCAGCCACTGGCCTCGCCACCGCTGGACGCCCATCGTCAGGTCCGGCCCGAACTGATGCGCCGGGCCATGGCCGCTCTGGACATCCACGCTAGCCGCATTCCGAATCGCGACCGCATGTATCTGGTCGATTTCCAGAAGCATTCGGCCGAGGCCCGCCTCTATGAGGTCGGTCTGGTCGACGGCCGGGTCCGGGCCTGGCGCACCTCGCACGGGCGCGGCTCGGACCCGGCCCACACCGGCTATGCCCGTGACTTTTCCAACACCCAGGATTCGCACATGTCGTCGCTGGGCGCCTTCGTGTCGGCAGGACCGAACTGGGGGCCGCAACAAGGGCCGAACGTTTTGCTGGACGGGCTGGAGTACACCAACAACGCCGCGCGCGAGCGGGCCATCATCGTCCACGGCGCCGACTACGCCGAGCCCTCGGTGGTCGAGCAGCAGGGCAAGCTGGGCCGGTCCTACGGCTGTTTCTCCACCGCCCACGCCGACCTGCAGTTCCTGCGAGAGCGCATGGGCGACGGCCGGCTGCTGTTCGCCTGGGCCTAGGGTCCGTACTCAATACCGCTCATCCCCGCGAAGGCGGGGACCCAGCGCTTTGGGCGATCAGGCCGCGCCAATGCCTCTGTGCCGGTAATCCCAAGCACTTCGCACGATAAAAGAACTGGATCCCCGCCTTCGCGGGGATGAGCGGAAATTATAAGCTGCTGAATTCATTCGGGGACGACCTCACGCCGCCCGCTTGACGTCCCAGTCCAGGACCACCTTGCCCGACTGGCCGGATTTCATGGCCTCGAAGCCCTGGCGGTACTGATCGTACGGCAATTCGTGGGTGATCAGCGGCGTCAGGTCGATCCCGGCCTTGAGCAGGCCCAGCATCTTCCTCCAGGTGGTGAACATCTCGCGGCCATAGACGCCCTTGATGGTCAGGGCCTTCAGGATGATCGCGCCCCAGTCGGTCTCCATCGGCTTGGACGGAATGCCCAAAAGCGCCAGACCGCCACCCATGATCAGGGTGTCGACGCACTGTTTGAAGGCGATGGGCGAACCCGACATCTCCAGGGCCACGTCGAAGCCGACCTTCATGCCCAGCTCCTTCATGACGTCATGAAGGTCTTCGTTCAGGGTGTTCACCGTCCGCACGCCCGGCGCCACCTTCTGGGCCAGTTCCAGGCGGAAGTCGTTGATGTCGGTCAGGACCACAGTGCGCGCGCCGGCCTGGCGCGCCACGGCGGCGGCCATCATGCCGATGGGGCCCGCGCCGGTGACCAGCACGTCCTCGCCCAGGAGGTCGAACTGCTGGGCCGTGTGCACCGCATTTCCGAACGGATCGAGAATGGAGCCGATCTGATAGGGCACGTCGTCGGGCAGCTCGATGACGTTGAACGCCGGGGCCACGACATATTCTGCGAACCCGCCCTGGCGGTTGACGCCGATGCCCATGGTCGCCGGGTCGAGGTGGAAATGCCCCGCCCGCGCCGCCTCTGAGTTCAGGTCGATGACGTGGCCCTCGACCGAGACGCGCTGGCCGACCTCGAGGCGGCGATCCACGTCCTTGCCGATCTCGACGATGTCGCCGGCGAACTCGTGGCCGGTGATCATCGGCACGGGCACATTCTTCTGGGACCACTCGTCCCAGTTCCAGATGTGGATGTCGGTGCCGCAGACCGAGGCGCGCTTGACCTTGATCAGCACATCGTCCGGCCCCGGCGTCGGCACCGGCGCCTCGATCAGGTCCAGCCCCTCTTCCGGTCGCATCTTGGCCAGGGCCTTCATGGTTTGGGTCATCAAATAACTCCTGTGTTCCAACCCTCTCCCATCGGGAGAGGGCTTGAGCGCCCGAGAGCGCCAGCGATCGGACTTGCGCGAAAGGGTGAGGGGTTAAGCCCCCACCGGTTCGCACCGTAAACCCTCACCCTTTCGGCTGGCGGCGCGCTTCGCTTGCCGAGCCTCAAGCCCTCTCCCGCTGGGAGAGGGAAACTCAAATCACCCCCAACTCGGTCCCCGCCGTCTTGAACGCCTCAACCACCCGGTCGATCTGGTCGAAGGTGTGCGCCGCCGACATCTGGGTGCGGA
>CAZITK010000080.1:0-7961 GCA_964542145.1 uncultured Brevundimonas sp. | reverse complement strand
ACTGGACGAACTGGACTCTGTTTTTCGCGGGCGTCACCGGCCGATCGTTCGTTCCGCCTCCAGTATTCGCCTGGCCGCCCCGGCCTCGTCCGCCAGCCGTCCCCGCTCGCCCTGCGCCCGCGCCAGCGCCTCGGCCCATCCGGCGGCCGCCCGCCGTCGCGGCAGGGTCGAGACCGCATAGGGCCCCACGTCCGACGCCAGGCTCGCCAGCCCCAGCGCGGCGTAGTCCAGGAGCTTGAGGTCCGACTTGCCGGCGTTGAAGGCGGTGTCGGCCAGGGGCGCCAGGCCCAGCTCGAACGGGCCGCCGTCCGCCGCCGTCTGGCGCCCCAGCCAGCGCACGAAGCGCGGATAGGCCCTCTGGCCGGCCGGCGGGGTCAGGACCCTGAGCCAGGGGCGCGCCGGCGCCGCCGCCATGCCGCCGATCAGGGTCAGGGCGAACCCGCCCGGCCGCGCCGCCTCCAGCGCGTCGATCGCCGCGATCACCGGCGCCAGGTCCTCGTCGTGGGTGGCCGTGCCCATGTAGAGCAGCTGGAGCGGACCGTCCCGGCGCGGCGGCGCGACCGGGCGGGCCAGGGCCTCGCGCCACAGCCGCCGGTCCAGCCGGTTCTCCTCGACCACCACCGGCGGACCCAGGGCGCGGTAGTGGTCGGCCAGGGCCCGGGTGGCGCAGCGGATCTCCCCGGCGGCGCGCGCGATGCGGTCCATGGCCGCCAGCCGGGGGGCGAAGTCGGCGTGGTCGGGATGCTCCGGCCCGATCCGGTGCAGGGCGTCGTCGATGTCGAACACCAGCCGCCCCCCCGCCGCCCGGACCCGCGCGATCAGGGCCTCGGCGGCCTCGACATCGGCCACGGCGTCGCGCTGGACGATCACCTCGGCGCCCGGCGCGATGGCGGCCCCGGTCGGCGCGAATCCGGGCCGCCGCCCGGCGGCGCTCAGCGGCGCGAACAGGCGGATATAGGCCGAGCTGCGGGGCCAGCCGCCCGCCCCGGTGCGCGCCATGACCACGACCTCCGGTCCGCGCCGGTCCTCCAGTCGCGCCGCCGCGGCCTCGATGACCGCCGCGACCCATCGATCGACGTCCTGCGCCGCCTCGCCGCCTTCGCGCGGCACGACGCCGACCCGCGCCCGCACGATCGCATCCCACAGCCCGGCCAGGCCTTGGTCGACCAGGGCCACGTCATGCCGGTCGTACTCGGCGTAGGCGGCCCGCGCGGCGCGCTCCAGCGGAACGAACAGGCGGGTCGGCCCCTCGGGCGGAACGAACCCCCGCCCCCCGCCCAGCACCAGGCACAGGTCGGCGCCGGGGTCGCAGTCCGGACCGGCCGTGGCGACATGGCCCAGCCGCCCCAGCGCCTCGACCATCCGCGCGCCGCGCGCCTTCCCCGCTGGCGCGACCACCCCCACCCTCAGGGACGGCGCGCGACCCTCGGCCCGGGCTCGCTCCAGGCGCCGGATCAGCCTCGGGGTCGGGGCCAACGCGGCGGCCCGCCCGGCGCTCAGCGGGCTGGCCGGCGGTCCCGCGGGCCAGTCGATCAGGGAGGGCGCGACCTCCGGACGGCGATCGCGCCGCCACGCCTCGTGGGTCGACCGGTTGGGATCGTGGAGCCCGCCATCGAGATAGTGCACCAGCGGATTGCATCGCCAGGCCAGGGCGATCTCGGCCGGGGTCGTTCGCCGCGTCGTCAAGGCCGCGATTCGCGCCTGTCTCAGGGTCGCCAGGGTCTTGATCAGGGGCTCGGCGTCGGCCGCGGGCGGCGTCACCCGGGCCTTGCCCTCGGCCGTTCGCGACACCGTCGCCACCGCGCGTCCGGCCAGGCTCGGCGTGACGCCCAGCGCCCGCTCGATCGCATGCTCCAGCCGCCCGTCATGCGCGCCGCCCTCGGGCTCGAACGTCAGGCTCCCGGCGATCCGCGTCAGAGGCTCCAGCGCCGCCATCCGCGCCCACCACATGGAGCCGGCGAAGAAGGACCAGTCCTGGGGCGTCGCACGACCCTGGGCCAGGCTGGCGACCAGCGCGGCCAGGCGCGCGCGGTTGCGGAACATGTGACCCGAAACCGGTTTCAGCAGCCGATCCGGCCCGACCATGCCAAGCCCCGGATCGGCGGCGAGCGCCGCCTGGACGGCGCCCGCCGCGTCCGGCGTCGCCAGCCGGTCCAGCATGTGGTCGCGCCACTCGCGGCCGTAGCCCGAGCCGCCGCCCTTGGTGTGCAGCTTGGCGATCACCTCGAAGCCGCGATCCGCCAGGCTCGGCAGGATGAAGCACAAGGCGCCGATGTCGCGCCCCGCATTGGGCGCGTCGATCACCGTCACCGGCCGCCTCAAGCCGTCCAGGACGCGGCGGACGGACGGCAGGCCGGCCGCCTGACCCGTGACCCAGACCTCGAACCCGTTGTCGATCGCCGTCACCCGTCTCACCAGATCGAGCGCCAGCGGCTCATAGTGGAGATGAAGCACGAAGGCGCCGCGCATCGCGATCATTCGGGACGGTCCGAATCGGCCATCTGACGGACATAGAGGTCGGTCTCGAACAGCGGCCCGGGATCGTGGCCCAGGGCGGCGCCGACGGCCAGATAATGACGCACCGGATCAACGGCCATCTCGGCCACCTCGGGATGGCGCGACAGATACCAGGCGTCGTCGAACAGCCCGCTGTCGCGCACCCTCTGGACCACCGCCTCGGGCACGGCGGCGTAGATGTCCGAAGGCCCGGACGGATGCGGCGGATCCCGCGCCTGCTCCGCCTTGAGCGCCCGCCGGCGCCAGGCGCGGGCCTTCTTGCGGGCGAGGCGCTCGCCCTCCCACAGGCGGATCATCTCGGCGCGGATCAGATCACCGGTCCCGACCTCCGCCTCCGCCGCGCGCACCGCGGCGTCGAAGCCGGCTTGGGCGCGGGACGAATCCTCGTCGATCAGGTCGACAAAGGCGGCGTGCACCTGGGTCAGAGCCCGGAACAGCGGGTCGCGCCGCGCCTCGTCGCCGACCTCGCGGCGCAAGCCGGGATCGACGAAGGCGCCTGTGTCCCCCAGGGCGTCGGCGCCGATGAAGTCGGCCAGGCGGCGGCGTTCAGCATCGGGATCGCCGATCAGCGCGCCATAATCGATCAGGTGACGCGGCTCTCCCCGCGACGCTCGCTCCGCCGCGGCCGTGTGCCGCAGCCACAAGGCGCCCGCATAGGCCAGGCCGCACCCGTCGCGCCGATGCAGGGAGTGCGCCGTCTCCGCAGGATCGCGCGCGACCGTCACGCATCGGATGTCGAACCCCTCTGCGGCCAGGGCGTCGCGCCAGACGGGCCACAGCCGATTGATTCGCGGCTCCTTGAGCACGATGTCGCCCGCCTCGCCAAAACTGTCGCGCAGCGAGGTTCGCGCACGCTCGACCCAGGATTGCCGCAGCGCCGGACGCGTCATGGCCTCGTCGACATCTCCCAGATCGAACCAGCTGCTCGAGACCTCCGCCAGCATCGCCTCGTTGGTCTGGACAGCGGACATGGGCTCGACATACCCCTTGGGATTATCCGGATGCGGAGGGAGCGGATCTCCAGGCGGCGTCAGGCCCAGTTCGACCAGCAGCCCCGCAACGGCCGAGGTGCCGCTGCGGTGCATGCCCAGCACTGCCGTCGCCCGTCGCGCCATTTTCGCCCCCGTTCGAAACCTGCACGACTATCCGGCGCGCCGCGTCGGCTCGCAAGCCAGGCGGGCCCCTCGCCCGGACGCATGACGGTCGGCTATAGCGGCCGGTGACACGTCCATGGAAGGAACGCGCCCTGGATCCGCCGGCGAAAACCCCCTCGGCCCCGCCGCCGCCGTTCGCGTGGCTGACCCTGTCCACGCGCGGACTGAAGTCAGGGTTCGACCCGGGGCGCCTGTCTCACGCCTTCGCCTATGCTGACGAGCCCCTGGAGCTGGTGATCGGGGTCAAGGGGCCTGCGCTTTCGGGCGTCCGGCTGAACCTCGAGGCGTTTGACCTGGCCGGCCGCCCGGTCGGCAAGCAGGCTTTCCCCCTGGAGACGGGTCGCCAACCGATCACGGTCTTTCCCCGGCCCGTCACGCTGCGGCTATCCGTCGAGCTGAACGGCGCGGCGCCTCCACGCAAGGCCTGGGTCAGGCTGGACCCCATAGCTTGCGAGGCGCAGTCGCCCAGAACGCGCCTCTTGTTCGATCCGGCCTATTACCTCGCCCAGATTCCAGGTGCGCCGCCGGCCGACCCTCTCGCCCACTATCTGGCCCAGGGCGAGAAGGAAGGCCTGGGGCCGCACCCGTGGTTCGATCCCGGGGCCTATGGCGACGTCTATATGACGCCGACCGGGCGCAAGGGATCGAGGTTGGTTGATTACGCCTCCCGGTCAGCGCGCGAACCAGTGCGCCCCCATCCGCTGTTCGACGCCGAATGGTATGCGCGCGCCTACGACGTTCCGCAGGGCGCGGCGCCGCTGGACGACTTCCTCAGCCGCCGCGACCGCGCGCCCAATCTCGCCGCCGCGACAGCCGGCGCCGTGGGAACCGGGACGCCGGGTCGAGCGGAGCGACCGGACGGCCTAAAGCCGGTCCGGGTCAGCTATCATGCGCCCCATCTGGTCGAAGACGCCGAACGAGCCCGAGGCTTCTCACCCGCGCCCGACCTCCCGATCACGGTGATTGCCGAGGCGGAAGACGAACAAGCGGCCGCATGGATTCGCGGCGCGATTTCACGACAGACGCATCCGCGCACATCGCTTCTCCTGATCGAACCCCTGCACGACCGCGCGGCCGCGCTCAACGCCGCCCTTGATCGGGCCCAAGGAGCGGCGATCACCTTCTTTGATGCGGCCAGCGAGTGGCGGCCCGATCACCTTTCCTTGATGGCGGCCGCGCTCGGCGACGGCTCCGTCGTTCACGCATCCTGGAAGCGAATCGAGCCCATGGGCCGGGAACGGTGGCTGGGCCAGGCCTATGACCCGGCGGCGCACGCGTACCAGGACTTTCTTCCTCTCGCGGTCCTTCTGCATCGGCCGGCTCAGGCACGGTTTGACCCTGAAGCCGGGCCAGCGATGGACTGGGCTTACGCTCGCGCCCTTCTGGCCGAGAGGGGCGCGCCGACCTGGCTGCCCGCCGTCACCGTTGAACGGCGTCAGGCATCAGATCCTTCTCTCGACGCGCGGCTGCGCTTGATCAGCCGCGATCTGCCGGGGTGGCGTGCGCCCCCTCCCGCCTCCGTGGCGGCCAGTCTGATCCTGCCGGTCCAGGGGCGCTTTACCTTGGTGCAGGAAACCCTGGCGGCCCTGATCCGGACCGATGCAGGCGTGGATCACGAAATCGTCCTGGTCGACAACGGCATGGCCGAGCGCGATCTGCCGCTGGCGATCGAATGGACCCTGCGTTTCAACCACGTGCGGCTGGTGCGAACGCCGCAACCGCTGCGCGCCGCCATCGGCGCCAACTGGGGGGCTTTGCAGGCGCGGGGCCGCGCGCTTGTTTTTGTTTGGGCCGGACTGCGGCCCCGCCCAGGTTGGCTGCAGCCCCTGATGGAAGGGCTCCAGGCCTCGGCCTCGGTTCAACCCCATCTGGTGTCTCCGGACGGCGCAGCGCGTTCCCAGGGCCTGGTCAGGGCGCCGGGCGACATGGCCGTGGCGCCCACCGAAGAAGTCCTGGCGGTCGACGCGGCGGCCTTTCGCGCAGTGCGCGGCTTCGACCCGCTGATGGCCGACGGCCCGATGGCGGCCGACCTGGCGCTCCGGCTGGGAGACTGTGGCGGCTTCCGCGTGGCGGAAGGACCGCCCGTGACGATCGCGAGCGAGCGGGCTCTGTCCCTGGCGGTCAATCCGACCGCCCAGACGATTTTCCTGCAGCGTTGGGGAGAATTGACCCCCGCCCCGCGTCAGCTCCTGAGGCGCGCGTCGCCGGGGCGCCCCTGCGGTCCACTGCGCATCGCCCTGAAGGTCTGTTTCGCCAACGAGCCCGAGGCCAATTCCGGCGACTGGCATTTCGCCCGATCTCTGGCTGCGGCGATGCGGGTCGAGGGCTGTCGCGTCCGCGTCGACGGGACACTGGACTGGTATTCAGCGGCCGAGCCCGATGACGTGGTCCTCGTCCTGCGCGGCCGCTGGCGCTACGCGCCGTCGCCCCGCCATCTGAACCTGATGTGGGTGATCAGTCATCCGGATCAGGTCCGCGCCCGCGAGGCGCTCGCCTATGATCATGTGTTCGCCGCCTCCGGGACGCTCGCCGCGGCCCTGGCTGAGGGCGTAGCGGCGCTTGCGCCCGAACGACGCCGCCCGGTGACACCCCTGCTGCAGTGCGTCGACACAAGCCTGTTTCATCCGCCAGAGCGAGCGCCCGCCGACCGCGCCCTCATCTTCGTCGGCAATTCGCGCGGAGTGGAGCGGCCGATCGTTCAGGCGGCGGCCCACGAGCGTCTGCCGCTCGAGATCCATGGCCGCCAGTGGGATCGGTTCGACGCTCGCGCTCTGGTGCGAGGCCCGGGCCTGGTCAATCCAGCGGTGGCCGATCTCTATCGTCGGGGAATGGTTGTGAACGACCATTGGAGCGACATGCGGGCCGCGGGCATCCTGTCCAACCGCCTGTTCGACGCCGCCGCCTGCGCCGCGCCGGTGATTTCCGATCACATCGCCGGGCTGGATGACGTCTTTCACGAACTGATAGCCGCCTGGCGGCCCGGAACGCCTTTGGCGCCGCTGATCCGCGCGGCCGCGTCCGAGGATGGTCGGATGGGCGCGAAGCGGCTGTCCCTTGCCCAGGAAGTGATGAAGGTCCATTCCTTCGCCGCCCGAGCGCGCGAGATCGTCGCCGTCGCCCGGCGCGAGCTGGCCCGGCTGGCGGGCGATCCGGTGCGGCGCGACGCCGCGCCCTGAGTTCTTTTGAAAGGCCTCTTGATGACCTCGACCAGCCGCGCCGCGTTGATCTCCGCCGCCCTGATCGCCTCAGGCCTGGCCGCGTGCGCCACGGCGCCGGGCGCGCCGATGCTGTCCGGCGACATGCCGCCGCCTCCGAGCGTCACGGCGGCGATCGACTATGTGCGCGACGTACACTCCTACGCCCGGCCCGAGATCGCGCGCGTGACCCATGTCGATCTGGATCTCTCAGCCGACTTCGAGCGTGACATCCTGTCGGGCGCCGCGACCTTGGACATCTCGGCCGAGCCGGGCGCCGAGCAGATCATCCTGGACATCCGCGACCTGGACGTCGCCCGGGTGCGCGACGCCGCGACGGGGACCGACCTGCGCTTCACCATCGGCGAGGAACAGCCGTTCATCGGCCGCCCCCTGGCCATCGAGCTACCCGCTGGCGCGGCGGGCGGAACGGGCAGGATCGCCATCGACTATTCGACGCGGCCGGACGCGGCGGCCCTGCAATGGCTGACCCCGGCCCAGACGGCGGGCGGGCGGCTGCCCTATTTGTTCAGCCAGGGCCAGGCCATCCTGACCCGCACCTGGATCCCGACCCAGGACAGCCCCGGCATCCGACAGACCTACGCCGCTCGCATCACCGCCCCGGCCGAACTGACCGCCGTCATGAGCGCCGAAATGCTGACCCCCGAAGGCGAAGCGGTTTCGGGCGACCCCGGCCGCAAGGCCTGGCGTTTCCGCATGACCAATCCTATCCCGCCCTATCTGATCGCGGTGGCGGTGGGCGACCTGGAGTTCGCCTCGCTGGGGCCGCGCACCGGGGTCTGGACCGAGCCCTCGGATCTGGCGGCCGCCCGCGCCGAATTCCCCGAGGTCGAGGCCATGGTCGAACAGGCCGAGGACCTCTACGGCCCCTATCTGTGGGGTCGCTATGACCTGCTGGTCCTGCCGCCCAGCTTCCCCTTCGGCGGCATGGAAAACCCGCGCCTGACCTTCGCCACCCCGACGATCATCGCCGGCGACCGCTCGCTGGTGTCGCTGGTGGCGCACGAGCTGGCCCACAGCTGGTCCGGCAATCTGGTCACCAACGCCACCTGGGACGATTTCTGGCTCAACGAGG
>CAZITK010000079.1:0-8026 GCA_964542145.1 uncultured Brevundimonas sp. | reverse complement strand
CACCAGGCGGCCCTGAACGAGAACCGCCAGCGGTCCTTCGACGACTTCGCCGCCGTCGGCCGTGACCTGATCGCGCGCAACATCACCTCGCCGGAGCACCTGGGCATTTATGGCCGGTCGAACGGCGGCGTCCTGACATCGGTGTCGATCACCCAGAACCCGGACCTGTTCAATGCCGTGGTGATCGAGAGCCCGCTGGTCGATATGATGCGCTATCACGAGCTTCCGGCCGGGGCGTCGTGGATCGGCGAATACGGCGACCCGCGCATTCCCGAGGAAGCCGCCTGGATCGCGGAATACTCGGCCTATCAGCGCCTGATGCCGAACGCGGGCTATCCGCGCATCTATCTGACCACCAACACTCGCGACGACCGGGTCCATCCGGGTCATGCGAGGAAGTTCGCGGCCCGTTTGGGCGAGATGGGCTATGACCACCTGTATTTCGAGGACACGACAGGCGGTCACTCCAACGACGCCGATCCCATCGCCAACGCCCGCCGCTGGGCCCGGCACTATGTCTATCTGATGCAGCAGTTGATGGACTGATCCGGCCGCTCACGGAGTTATGAGGCGCGCCTCGCGAGCGGCTGGCCTATGGGTGTCGCCATGGGTGTCTGGGTTCGATCGATGATGGTCGTGGGCGCGGCTGCGGTCCTGATGGGCGCGGCGCGTGATGATACGGCCGCCGGCGCGCCGGTGGTGGTCGAACTGTTCACCGCCCAGGGCTGCGCCAGCTGTCCCGAGGCCAACGCCGTAATCGAGCAGATGGCCGCGCGGCCGGGTGTTCTCGCCCTCACCTACGCTGTCGATTACTGGGATTATCTCGGCTGGCCCGACACCTTTGCGCGGCCCGAATTTTCCGAGCGGCAGAGGGCCTATCGCGCCAATCTGCGCCAGCGCAGCGTTTACACGCCCCAGGTGGTGATCGACGGACAGCGTCAGGCGCCGGGCGGCGAGGCCGAGGTGGTCGAGGCCGCGGTGCGCGAACTGGCCGAGACGAAGCCGTCGCCGCCCCAGATCGAATTTCGCGTCGGCGGCGATCAGGTGGGTATAGGTTCGGGACGCGCACCTGCGGGTGGAGCCGAGGTGTGGATGGTGCGCTATCGGCCCGGCGAGCAGGTGGTCGAGGTCGCGGGCGGCGAAAACCGCGGGCGCAGCGTCAGCCACGTCAATGTCGTGCGCCACGTTCGGCATGTCGGCGATTGGCGGGGCCGCCCGATCCTGCTGCGCCTGCCCGCCGCAGACGAGGACGGGCTAAAGACGGCCATCATCGTCCAGGCCCGCCCGACCGGCGCGGTGATCGCAGCGCGCACCAACTAGCAATCCGGGTCGAGCTCGTGCACGACGGCGCCGGGCGGGAATGGGCATGCATCGCTCTCAACCCCCGGCCAGGGTTGGGTCGATCGCAATCCGTTGACGGAAAGACGAGGACGGTAATGCGACAGTGGACAGTCGACGCCTTCGCCGCCGAGCCCTTCCGCGGCAACCCCGCCTGCGTGCTGGAGCCATTCCAAGCCTGGCCGTCGGAGGACTGGATGCAGGCCCTGGCAGTGGAAAACAATCAGGCGGAGACCGCCTTCCTGCGCGTTACCGACGATCCCGCGCGGTTCGATCTTCGCTGGTTCACGCCAGGCATGGAGGTTGATCTGTGCGGGCACGCCACCCTGGCGGCGGCGCATGCGTTGTGGACCGAGATGAACACCCGGGCCGACCCCCTGACCTTCGACACCCGATCCGGGCCGCTGACCGTCCGGCGGGCAGAGGTGGATTATGAAATGGATTTTCCCTCCGATCCGCCGCGCCGCATCGAGGAGCCGTTCGGCCTGACCGAGGCCCTGGGCGCGGCGCCCACGGAGGTCTGGGCCGGGCGTTATCTCGTGGCGGTGGTGGAGGACGAGGCCACGGTCCGGCGTCTGAGCCCGGACATCGGCGCCCTCGCGCGCATCGGACATGAGGCGATCGGGGGACCGGGCAATCTGGTGGTCGCGGCCCTGGCGGAAGACGGTCAGCCCTTCGCGGTGATCGATCGCTTCTTCGCCCCGGGCTCGGGCGTGGACGAGGATCCGGCCACCGGCTCGGCCCACTGCATCCTGGGGCCGCTCTACGCCGACAAGCTGGCTCGGCCGGTCGTTCGCTTCCATCAGGCCTATCCCGGCCGGGGCGGCGATATCGAGACCGAGACGCGGGGCGACCGCCTGATCCTGAGGGGCCAGGCGGTCACGGTGATCGAGAGCCGGCTAAGAGTGGCTCCGGTCTGACGCAGAGCGCGCTACCAGCGGCCGGCGCGCCGGTAAGGTCGCCGCTCGGTGCGGACCCGCGAAGACAGCCGGTCGAAGCGACGATCCAGGTCGGCGCGTTCCCAGCGGGTCAGGCCGCCGCGGCGATACTGGGCTTCGAGCCGGACCAGGGCATTGAACTCGGCCTTCAGGCGGCCGACCTCGCGCCGCGTCAGTTGTCCGTTGCGCACGCTTGCGGCGATACGGTGGTCGAACTCCGCCTGACGCCCACTGACCGACGTCCACCGAGCCGGCTCTCGCCAGTGCTGGGCATCGACGACGCCCGGGGTGGCGACCGACAGGGCGGCGGCGGCCAGGAGTGGGGTCATGGCTCGAACCGCCAGGGGGCGGGCCAGGGGCGGGGCCGCAGCAAGAGCGTTGGAACGGGACATTGGATCATCCTTTCTTGATCTCATGGCCGGGGAGGGCGACCATGACCGACCAAAGCAAGGTCCGGTTGATGCGGCTCTGAACGACGCTTGCCGGGTGGCGTTCATCAATGACGCACGACGGCTGGGCGGCGGCGGAGTTGACCCCTGCTCATCCGCGTTCAGTCGCCGTTCAGCGCCACGATCTTAGAGAAGGGAACATGATGTCTCGTCTGCCAACGTTCCTGATCGCCGGCTTGATCGCCGCCACGCCCGCCGGCTTCCTGACGGCGGGGGACGCTGTCGCCCAGCCCCGTCGTGGCGACGCACCCATGGTCAGCCAGTTTCGGCAGGAACAGGCGCGCGAGGAAGCCCGCGAGGGCCAACGGGTCTCGGCCCGAGAGGTCGTTCGCCGCGTTTCCCAGGGTCGAGACGGCCGCATGCTGAACGTCTCCGAGCGCGGCGGGGGGGCCAACCTGGCCTATGTCGTCCGCTGGGAATATCCGGGCGGGCGGATCGCCGATATCACTGTCGACGGCCGCACGGGCCGGATTCTGGGGGAACGCTGAATGCGTGTGCTGCTTGTCGAGGACGACGCCGACCTGTCCCGTCAACTCAAGATGGCCCTGAGCGACGCCGGCTACGCCGTCGACCACGCCCCTGACGGCGAGGAGGCGCATTTCCTCGGCGATACCGAACCCTATGACGTGATCGTCCTGGATCTCGGGCTGCCCAAGATCGACGGTGTCTCGGTGCTGGAACGCTGGCGGCGCGAAGGCAAGACCACGCCTGTCCTGATCCTGACGGCCCGCGGCGCCTGGTCCGACAAGGTCTCGGGGTTCGACGCCGGAGCCGATGACTATCTGACCAAGCCCTTCCACACCGAGGAGCTGTTGGCGCGGCTGCGCGCGCTGTTGCGCCGATCGGCCGGCCACGCCACCGCGACTCTGGAATGCGGCGGTCTGCGGCTCGATCCTCGCGCCGCGCGGGCCAGCGTCAATGGCGAGCCGCTGCGCCTGACCTCGCTGGAGTATCGGCTGCTGCATTATCTGATGATGCATCAGGGGCGGGTCATCAGCCGCACTGAACTGGTCGAGCACCTCTATGATCAGGATTTTGACCGCGATTCCAACACCATCGAGGTGTTCGTCGGGCGGGTTCGCAAGAAGATCGGTCCCGACCGGATCGAGACGGTGCGCGGTCTCGGCTATCGGCTGACGCCCCTGGCGGGCGAGACGACACCCGAGTGACGCGACCGTTCCGCGACCTGGGACGCTTCTTCGGGCGACCCGGCCGATCCCTGACGCGCCGGCTGGTCTGGCTGGCCTCCGCATGGATCGCGGTGGCCCTGGTGGCCACAGGCTATGTCCTGACGTCGCAGTTCCAGGAATCGGGTCTGCGGCGTCTGGGCGGGGTTCTGAACGCCACGATCGACAGCCTGATCGTGGCCACCACCGTCCATAACGGAACCGTCGAAACGCGGCAGATCCTCGATCAACGCACGCTGGACGAGTTCTCCGGAAAATATTGGGTCGTCGGCGAATCCAGGGGCGATGGTCAGTTACGGGCATTTGCGCGCTCCACCTCTCTGTGGGACGCGGACATGCCGGTGCCGGACAGCCTGATAGAGCGGCTGCAGAGCGGCTTCGGCGACACGGTCAGTTACAACGCCACAGGTCCGATCGATGAACCTTTGCGCGTTGCGGCCACGATGAAACAATTTCCGGGGCGCGCCGAGCCGGTCGTGTTCATAGCCGCCATAGACCGGTCGACTATAGACGCCGACACACGTCAGTTCGCGGCCTTCACCTGGGCGGCCTTGGGCATCCTAGGCGTGGGCCTGCTGCTGGCCGTGCTTATCCAGGTCCGCATCGGCCTCAGACCGCTCTACGACCTCCGAACCGAGATTGCTGACGTCCGAAAGGGCCGTCGCACGCGAATCGAGCGCGCCTATCCGGCCGAGATCGCCCCCGTGGCCGAACAGATGAACATGCTGCTCGACCACAATCAGGAGACGGTCGAGCGCCAGCGCACGCATGTCGGAAATCTGGCCCACGCCCTGAAGACTCCCCTGTCCGTGATGCTGGCTGAGACCGAGGGGCGCGGCGACGACCTGTCTGACATTGTCCGGCGTCAGTCCGAAGTCATGCGCAATCAGGTCGAGCATCACCTCAGGCGCGCCCGCGCCGCAGCGCGCGCAGGGGTGTCAGGCGAGCGCACCCCGGTGAGCGAGGTGATCGACGAAATGGCCGTCATGCTTGAACGGGTCTTCCAATTGAAGGGTGTGGAGATCGACTGGCGTGCGCCGGACGGCCTCGCCTTTCGCGGCGAACGTCAGGATCTGCAGGAACTCCTGGGCAATCTGATGGAGAACGCCTGCAAATGGTGCCGGCGACGGGTACGGGTCTTGGCGGGCGACGCCGGCATGGGGCAGATGGTGGTTGTGGTCGAGGACGACGGCCCAGGGTTGCCTGAGACTCAGCGTGCGGGAGCCATGGCGCGAGGAGCCCGCATGGACGAGACCACGCCCGGCACGGGCCTGGGGCTTGCTATCGTCGAAGAGCTGACGCGCGCTTACCGGGGCCGCATCAGCCTGGCCGAGAGCGAGATGGGAGGACTGAAGGCGGTGCTCGAACTGCCCTCGGCCGAACTCTGAAGTCCGCCGACACAGGTTTCCTTAAGCCTTCGCGATCAAGCTCGGCCGGACCGCCGCCGGAACCGGGCGCCATGGCCGAGCTCACGTCCCGAAAGATCGCCTTGTTGGGAGGCCTGCTCACCGCCTGCGGGGACAGTGTTCTCGACCGCTTGCGCGCGGCTCTGGCCGGCAGCTCGGGCCACCTCCAGCAGGTTCGCGATCTGGTCGAGGCCGAGCGCTGGCGACGACATTCCATGGCGCTGGCCTTCGGGCCCCTGATGGTCGCCGGCGCGGCGCATCCGCGCCTGCCGGCAGGGGTCCGTGATCGGCTCTGGGGGGAAGTCGTCTTGCTCCAGCCGGGCCTGGCCGAGCTTGTCGACGACGCCCGGCTGGGCCTGGGTGCCTGTGACAAGCTGTGCGCCGTGGCCGCGGGCCTGCTGCGGGACCACCCGGAGGCTTGGCCGGATATCGACGCGCTGGAGCTGGCCGCCGATCTGGATCTCGTTCCTCTGACGCGCGAACTTCCCGAGCTGCTGCCAGAGTTGACGGCTCGGCCGTCGGATGCCGCCTTGGCTCGCTATCGCGGCGTTCTGCGCGACGCCCAGAGCGTTCACGCCGACGGCGCGCCCCGCCTGCTCGCGATCCTCGGCGGGCGTCTGACTGAGCGCCCCGCCCATCTGCTGCGTCTAATCGCCCTGTCCGCCCCCCACGCCCATCAGGAGGCGGTCCTGGCGGGCACCGAGCTCGGCGCCTTGGTCGACGCACTCCTCGACCGGGCCGAGGCCGCCGCGGACACCTACCTTTCGCTGAACCTCGGTATGGCCGCTGACCGCGACGTTCAGGGGGCGGTGCGCGACCTCGGCTTCGCCGTCTCGGTCCTTTCCGAGTTGGTCCTGACCCTTGCCTTGAGGCCCAAGGGCGTTTGGGCCGAGCGTCAGGGCGCGTTGCGGGCTCGGCTGGCCAAGCAAGCGGTTGTCGACATGAAGGCCGCACCAGCCGCGTTGGAGGAAGCTCTGCCTCTGGCCAAGGTGCGACTGGTCGGGGGCATGACGCGGTTCTCGCCAGACCTTACGGCCGACCCTGACGCTCCGGCGATGGCTGAGGCCGCCCGGCGCCTTCGGCTATTCGCCGGGTTGAAGGGGGTGGCGGCTGTGCTTGGCTGTTCGGCACAGAAGGCCCTGGCGGGCGAGACCCTGCAGCAGCGCCTGTTCGACTATGTCGAAGAGGCGCTCGAACGCCTCAATCACGACGAGGTGGAGGATCGTGACCGGACCATCCGCCTTGTCGCGCGCGCGGCCGAGATGTTCGACCACCTGGGGACGCCCGCCATGGCGACGGCGGCGCGACGGCGGCTGACGGCGGCCCGGTCTGATCCCGATATCGTAGCCATCCCGCGAACGCGCTCGCATCACGGCGCCTGATCTTCTACATCGCGGCACATGATCCTCTTCTGGCTCCTCTGCGGCGCAGCCACGGCGGCGATGGCGGTCGTCGTCTTCTGGCGCGCGCGGCTGGCGGCGGACCATGCCCTGGCGGCCGTAGCGCCGCCGTCTTCGGATCGGGGCGAGCTGGATGAACTGGACCGGCTGCGCGATCGCGGCCTGATCGACCCCGGCGCCCACGCCGAGGCCCGCGCCGAGGCGGCGCGTCGCCTGCTCCGATCGACACCGTCCGTCGCCCCGCCCGATCCAGCCCTGGGAACCGGCCGCCACGACCGCGCCCTGCTTCTGGCTGGCGTCGGGCTCGCGGCCGTCCTGGCGCTTGGGACCTACGCCTTGACCGGTCGACCCGGCGTGGGTGATCAGCCCTATGCCCAGCGCGTGGCGGAATGGGCTGTTGAGATTGACACCCTGGACGCGCCGCGTTTGGCCGCCGTGGCTGGGCGCGCCGCCGGCGACCGGCCGAACGACCCGGAGGCCCAGGCCTTCCTCGGTCGCGCGCGTCTGGAGGCTGGCGATCCCCTCGGCGCCGCCTCGGCCTTCCGCCGCTCCCTGACGCTCCGGCCCAACCACGCCGAGACCTGGGGCCGGCTGGGCGAGGCCCTGGTCCTGGCCAATGACGGGACAATCGGGGGCGACGCCGAGACCGCCTTCGCCCGCGCGCTGGAGCTGGATCCCACGGCCCAGCCGCCGCGCTTCTTCCTCGGCCAGGCGGCGCTTGAGCGCGGCGACCGCGAGCGCGCCGCCCAGCTGTGGCAGCCCCTGATCGAAAGCCTGCCAGCCGACGATCCGCGTCGTGCGCCTCTGCTGGCCGCCCTGGAGGCGGGCGCGTGACCTCGTCGCATTGGCGCGGGGGCGGATCGGCGCTATCAGCCCGCCCGATCTCATGAGCTGGCTTCCCAAATCTCCCAAGGCCCGGCGTCGCCTGTGGCTGATCGCCGCCGTCGCGCCCGTGCTGGCCCTGGCCGTGGGTCTCAGCCTGTGGGCCATGCGTGACAGCGTGACCTTCTTCTACAGCCCCTCCGAGATCACCGAGGAAACGGTCCCCGCCGGACGCCTGATCCGCCTGGGCGGCCTGGTCCAGACCGGCAGTGTGGACCATCCGGCCGAGGGCGGCGTCGTCTTCGCCGTCACCGACAACGCCGCCGTCACCCGCGTTCATTTCGACGGCGACCTGCCGGACCTGTTCCGCGAGGGCCAGGGCATCGTCGCCCAGGGCCGGTTCCGCGAGGATCGGGTGTTCGAGGCCTCCGAGGTGCTGGCCAAGCACGACGAGACCTATATGCCGCGCGAGGTCGCCGACCGGCT
>CAZITK010000078.1:0-8046 GCA_964542145.1 uncultured Brevundimonas sp. | reverse complement strand
ACCACGAGAACGAGATCGCCCAGGGCGTCTGCGCTCACGGCCACGCCGGCGAGCCGCACGCTCATACGGAGTATGCCCGCTACTGGATGCACAACGGCTTTCTGACCGTGGACGCCGAGAAGATGTCCAAGTCGATCGGCAACGTCCTGCTGCTGCACGACCTGGTCCAGGCCATGCCGGGCGAGGTGGTCCGGTGGGCCCTGCTGAGCGCCCATTACCGTCAACCGCTGGACTGGAACCAGGGCCTGCTGGACCAGAGCCGCAAGAACCTGGACCGGCTGTACCAGGCCCTGCGCCGGGCCTCGGGCGTGGAAGCCGGGCCGCTGGAGCCGTCGCCGGCGGTTCTGGGTGCGCTGTCCGACGACCTGAACACCCCAGCGGCCGTGGCGGCGCTGTTCGCACTGTCGGCCGAAATCGAGCGCGCCATGACGGTCGGCGATGAGGCCGCGGTTTCGGTGGCGAAGGGTCAGCTAATCGCCTCGGCGACCCTGCTCGGCGTGCTCCAGTCCGACCCAGACGCTTGGTTCGAGGGCGACGCCGACGGTGCGCTCAGGGCTGAGGTGGAAGACCTTCTGGCCCGCCGTCAGGCCGCCCGCGAGGCCAAGGACTGGCCCGGGGCCGATCGTATCCGCGACCGGTTGACCGAACTGAACGTGGTGGTCATGGATGGTCCGACGGGCGCCACTTGGCGGCTGAGGGGGTAGCGACAGGCGCGCTATCGTCCACGTCGCCCTTCGGTCGCCATAGCGGCGGCGGCGACGACGCCGGGAACCCGGACGCGACTCAAGCGCTGCTTTGGGCATGACATTTCGCCCCCTGATCCTATTCGCCGTCCTGCCGCTCGCCGCCTGCGCCACCGGAGCCCAGGTCGATCGTGGGACTGACCAGTTCCGGGGCGGCGTGGGCGATGCGGTCGCCGCGCCCCTGGAAGACCTGAACATTCGCCGCGAACAAATCCCCGAGGTGCTGCTGGAGGCGCGTCGCGGACCCTATGCGTCTCAGAACCTGACATCCTGCCAGGCGCTGGGCGCCGAAATCGCCCTGTTGGACGACGCCCTGGGTCCGGACTTCGATTCGCCTGAAGCAGGGCAGGACGAGCGCTTGGAAGAGCAGGCGGCCGACGCCGCCCTGGGGATGGTGCGCGACACGACAACTGATTTCATCCCGCTGCGCAGCTGGGTGCGGCGCCTGACCGGGGCCGAGCAGCACAGCCGACAGGTGCAACAGGCCGTCCGCGCCGGCCTGGTTCGGCGGGGTTATTTGAAAGGACTGGGCCAGCAGCGGAATTGCCCCCCGCCGGCGGCGCCATCGCACGACTGAGCCTAGCCGATCAAACCTGCGGCGCGTCTAAGCCGGTCATTGATCGCCTCGCCCAGCCCGGTTTCGGGGAGGGGCGCGACGCGGATGGCGACAGGGCGTTCGCGGTCGGCCTCCCGCAGCACGCGGAACAGGTTCGCCGCCGCCTCTCGGAGATCGCCGGCCTCGCTAAGACTCCAGCGGCCTGTACCGACCGGACCGAACCCCAGCAGGATTTCGCCGTCGTCCGCCTCAGTGGCGTTCAGTGTCAGCTTCGCCTCGGGGGCGTAATGGCGCGTCAGCCGGCCGGGGGAGCGACGGCCCTCCGCCGGACGCTTGCTCAAGCGCCCGGCCACAGCCTCGATCTCCTCGCGGGTGACGGCCCCGGGGCGCAGCAGGGCCAGGGCGCCGTCCATCACCGACACCACCGTGCTCTCGACCCCGACCGCACAGGGGCCTCCGTCCAGGGCGGCGGCGGCGGACGCGCCCGTCTCGGCCACGGCGTCGGCGAAGGTGGTGGGGCTGGGGCGGCCGGAGCGGTTGGCGGAAGGGGCGACAACCGGTCCCCCGAAGACCGCGATCACCTGGCGCGCCAGGGCGTGTCGGGGCGTACGCACCGCCACGCTGTCCAGACCGGCGCGGGCGAGGTCGCAGACGCGACCCGTATCGCGGACCGGAGCGACGATGGTTAGGGCGCCGGGCCAGAAGGCCCTGGCCAGGGCGCGGGCGCGGTCGTCGAGGACCGCGACGGCTTCGGCGGCGGCGGCGTCCTCGACATGGGCGATCAGGGGATTGAAGCGCGGCCGGCCCTTGGCCTCGAAGATGGCGGCGACGGCCTGGGGGTTCGCGGCGTCGGCGGCCAGGCCATAGACGGTCTCGGTCGGCAGGACGACCAGCCCCCCGGCCTTGAGCGCGGCGGCGGCTTCCTCGACGGTGGCGGGGGTCATCGCCGGGTCGGCACGAAGGGGACCATCCGCGCCAGCACCCCGTCGCGATCTATGAAGTGGTGCTTGAGCGCCCCCAAAACGTGCAGGGCGATCAACACATAAAGGCCCTTCACCACCGCGCGGTGGATATCCATCATCACCCCGGCCGTCTCGCGCCCGCCGCCGATGGGGAGCAGCGGGAAGTCGAACAGACCATAGAACTCAAAGCCCCGCCCGGCCGCCGAGCCGGCCAGCCAGCCGGTCAGCGGCATGATCAGAAGCACGACATAGAAGCCCACGTGGGTGGCCCGCGCCGCCAGTCGCTGCCATCCGGGCGTGATGGCGGGCAGGGGGATAGCCGGATGTCTCAACCGCCAGAGAATACGCACCAGGGTCAGGGCCAGGATGGCCATGCCCCCCGATTTGTGAAGCATGACCCACAGCCCCTGGTTTGGCCCCTCCCGGTCGGCCGCTATGATCAGGCCGATCTGGGCAATGGCCAGGATGGCTATCGTCCAGTGCAGGATCAGACTGACGGTGGAATAGCGCGGTCCGGCTTCGGCGCGGGTGATGGCGGCCATGGTCTTCGCTCCCCGTGGGCTTGGGCGGGCAGCTTGGCCCGGCTGGGCTCGCGCGCCAAGCCTTGTCACGCTGCTCAAGGCGCGACATCACCGCTCGACGCGCCTTGAAAAGCCATAACGGCCAGGACTGGATGCCCCGATGAGCTATCGCGCCCCGATTCGCGACTTGACCTTCGCGCTGGAGACCACGCCCGGGATTGACGCATTGAGGGCCGCCTTTCCGGACTATGATTCGGACACCGCGCGCGCGGTGATCGAGGCGGCGGGCGAGATGTCGGCCAAGTTGCTGGCCCCGCTGAACGCGGTGGGGGATCGACAGCCCCCAATGCTGAAGGACGATCAAGTGAGCGCCTCGCCGGGCTTCGTCGAGGCCTATCGAGGCTTCGCGGCCGGTGGTTGGACCGGGCTGACAGCCGAGGAGGCCTGGGGCGGCCTGGCCCTGCCCAAGGCGCTGGAGTTGGCGGCCTATGAGACCGTGCACGCGGCCAACATGGCCTTCGGCCTGTGCCCCATGCTGTCGCTGGCGGCGATCGAGGCCTTGCAGGAGCACGGCGCCGACAGCCAGAAGGCGACCTATCTGCCCAAACTGGTGTCCGGCGAATGGACCGGGGCAATGGTGCTGACCGAACCGGGCGCAGGCACCGACCTGGGGGCTCTGACCACGACGGCCACGCCGAACGGCGACGGGACCTACGCCCTGAACGGCCAGAAAATCTTCATCACCTGGGGCGACCACGACGCGACGGACAACATCGTCCACATGGTGCTGGCCCGTCTGCCGGACGCCCCGGCGGGCCCCAAGGGCATCAGCCTGTTCCTCGCTTCGAAATACGCGGTGGGCGAGGACGGGAGCCTGGGCGCGCGCAACGCCTTCCGCCCCGTGGGGCTGGAGCACAAGCTGGGCATCCACGGCTCGCCCACCTGCGTCATGGCCTATGAGGGCGCGACGGCCGAGCTGGTCGGCCAGCCCAACCAGGGGCTGTCGCACATGTTCGTCATGATGAACGCGGCGCGGCTGGCTGTCGGCGTCGAGGGCGTGGGGATCGCCGAGCGCGCCTTTCAGCGCGCCCTGGCCTATGCGCTGGAGCGTCGTCAGAGCCGCTCGGCCTGGACGGGCGAGGCCAACGCCCCCATCGCCGACCATCCCGACGTGCGTCGAATGCTGGTGGTGATGAAGGCCAAGGTGGCCGCCGCGCGGGCGATCTGCCTGGCCACCGGGGTCGCCGCCGACCTGGCCGACCGGGCCGCGACCGAGGAGGACCGCCGGCTGTGGAAGGGGCGCGAGGACCTGTTCACCCCCATCGCAAAGGCGTGGTCGACCGATGTCGGCTGCGAGGTCGCCTCGATGGGCGTCCAGATCCACGGCGGCATGGGCTTCATCGAGGAGACGGGCGCAGCCCAGCACTATCGCGACGCCCGCATCGCCCCGATCTACGAGGGAACCAACGGCATCCAGGCGCTGGACCTGGTGGGCCGAAAGCTGTCTCAGGACGGCGGCCAGTCGGCCCTGCGGCTGATTGAGGAGATGAAGATGGTCATGCCCGGCCTGTCGCGGCTGTTCTCGGGAAAACCGGTCGAGCGCATGGCGGCGGGGATTGAGGCGGCCCAGGACGCCACCATGTGGCTCTTGGACCGCAAGGCCGCCGAGGAGGGCCAGGCGGACGTGCTGGCCGGCGCCGACGCCTATTTGAAACTGATGGGCGACGTGATCGGCGGTTGGCTGTTGGCCAGCCAGGCGGTTGCCGCCGGGGCGTGGATCGACGCGGAGGAGGGCGACGCCGCTTGGCTGAAGTCGCGTATCGATCTCTATGACGCCTATGCCGCCAATGTCCTTGGCCACTGTTCCAGCCGCCTGGCGGCGGTTGGGCAGGGGGCCGAGCTGTTGCACCGGCTGACGCCCGAACTGCTGGACGCCTGAGCGAGGTCGTGGCCAACCTCGTCGTCCTGACTGGCGCAGGCGTCTCGGCCGAGAGCGGGGCGCCGACCTTTCGCGCCGACGACGGGCTGTGGATGGGATACAGGATCGAGGACGTGGCCACGCCAGAGGCCTTCGCCCGCGATCCGGCCCTGGTGCACGACTTCTACAACAAGCGGCGGCGTCAGCTGGCCAGCATCGAGCCCAACGCCGCTCACTGGGCCCTGGCCGATCTGGCGCGGCGGTGGGAGGGCGACTTCCTGCTCATCACCCAGAACGTCGACGACCTGCACGACCGCGCCCACGACGTCTTGCCGCCCGCGCCGGGGTTCGAGCTGATCCACATGCACGGCGAGTTGCTCAAGGCCCTTTGCACACGCACGGGCCAAGTCTGCGCCTGCCCGAATGACCTCGCGGTGGACACGCCGTCGCCGCACCATCCCGAGGGCCGCCTTCGGCCCCACATCGTGTGGTTCGGAGAGATGCCGCTCAGGCTGGAGCGGATCGAGGCGGCGCTGGCGGAGTGTGACATCTTCCTGTCCATCGGCACCTCGGGGGCGGTTTTTCCGGCGGCCGGTTTCGTCCAACTGGCGCGCCTGGCCGGGGCCAGGACGGTGGAGCTGAATTTGGAGCCCAGCCTGGTCGCGGGCCTGTTCGACGAGGGCGTCTATGGCCCGGCCACAACGACCGTACCCGCCTTCCTGGAAGCGCTTTAGGGTCTAGCCAGACAGATGAAGGTCTCTAAGGACCGCCGGCAGGGCGTCCGGCAGATCCTCGGCGGTGAGACCGGGGCCGAAAACGCTGGCGGCCTGGGCGTGCAGCCAGACAGCGGCGGAGGCGGCGTCGAAAGACGCAACGCCCTGGGCGAGCAGCCCGCCGATCATGCCGGCCAGAACGTCGCCCGTGCCGGCGCTCGCAAGCCAGGAAGAGCCGTTCGGATTGACCCGCAAATCACCGTCTGGACCGGCTATCAGGGTTTGGGCGCCTTTCAGCACCACCACGCAGCGAGCCTGCTTCGCCGCCTGTCGGGCCGCGGCTTCTCGTCCCTGGTCGAGCAGATGGGGGAACAGACGCCTGAACTCACCCTCATGAGGGGTTAGAACGTCATCCCGATCGAGCAGACGAAACAGCGACCGGGCTCGCCCTTCGAACACCGTCAGGGCGTCGGCATCGATGACCAGAGCCGCGCCGGTGAGCTGAAGCGCCTCCAAATTGGCGATCGTGCCTTCGTCCGCCCCTGCGGCCGGGCCTATGACCACGGCGTCAAGCGGCTCGGCCAACTCAGCCAAGCGCTCAGCCCCCGCAAAGGGCTCTAACATCACCGCCTCGAGGGTCGGGGCAAGCACCGGCGCGGCCTCGATCGGGGCGAGCACACGGACCAGTCCAGCTCCCACGCGCAAACCGGCCCGTGCAGCCAGCCGCGCCGCGCCGGTTCGCCACGGACCGCCCGAGACGATACCCAGTTTTCCGCGCGCGTGTTTATGGGTGGCGGCAGCAGGCCAGGGGAAGGCGGCCGCCCACAGAGACGGATCGTTTGTCTCTGGCGCAAGCTCGACAGGAATGTCACTGCTCATGACAGATCTGGCCCTACTCCGCGACCGTACGGAAAAAGACGCTTGCCTTATGTTGCAATGCACGTTGGGATGCTTGCCGGAACCCCCAGGGCGCGGAGATGGTTTCGCCGATGTCGGCGATGGATGCCGCGACCGCGTTTCGGGACCGCCGGATGAAGAAGATTGAAGCCGTCATAAAGCCCTTCAAGCTCGACGAGGTAAAGGAGGCGCTGCAGGACATCGGCGTCCAGGGCATGACTGTTCTGGAGGCCAAAGGCTACGGTCGCCAGAAGGGGCACTCCGAGCTTTATCGGGGGGCCGAATACGTCATCGACTTTCTCCCGAAGATCAAGATCGAGGTCGTGGTCGTCGATGACATGGCGCCGGGCGTGGTCGAGGCCATTCAGACCGCCGCCCGCACCGGCAAGATCGGCGACGGCAAGATCTTCGTCTCCACCATCGACGAGGTGATCCGCCTGCGGACCGGCGAAACCGGCCCCCAGGCCATCTGATCGACCTCTCCCGCCGTCCCCTCTGGTGGTCGGCTTTCCATTTTCGCCTCCCCGACCCAGGAACAGCCCAGCATGAGCGCCAAGAAGATCCTCGCTGAGATCAAGGACAAGGACGTCCGGTATGTCGATCTCCGCTTCACCGACACGCGCGGCAGGATGCACCACGTGACCTTCGACATCAGCCAGATCGACGAGGACTTCCTGGAAGAAGGCACCATGTTCGACGGTTCCTCGATCGCCGGCTGGAAGGCGATCAACGAAAGCGACATGCTGCTGAAACCCGATCTGGCGACGGCGTATGTCGATCCCTTCTACCAGCAGACGACGCTGTTCTTGTTCTGCGACGTGCTGAATCCTGACACGGGCGAGCCCTACAACCGCGACAGCCGGTCAATGGCCCGGAAGGCCCTGGCCTATGTCGAGAGCGCGGGTGTCGGCGACACCGTCTATTTCGGCCCCGAGGCGGAGTTTTTTGTCTTCGACGATGTGCGCTGGTCCACCGCCGCGCACGAGACCGGCTACGCCTTTGATTCCACCGAACTGCCGGCCAATGCGGGCTCGGAATACGCAGAGGGCAACATGGGCCACAGGCCGGGGCACAAGGGCGGCTACTTTCCGGTCAATCCCGTCGACTCCGGGCAGGATTTGCGTGGCGAGATGCTCAGCGTCCTGTCCGACATGGGCCTGGAGCCCGAAAAGCACCACCACGAGGTGGCGCCGGCCCAGCACGAGCTGGGGCTGAAATTCTCCGACCTCTTGACCATGGCCGACCGGCTGCAGCTGTATAAGTACGTCATCCACAATGTGGCGGCGGCCTACGGCAAGTCGGCGACCTTCATGGCCAAGCCGATGTTCGCCGACAACGGCTCGGGCATGCACGTCCACATGTCGATCTGGAAGGACGGCAAGCCGCAGTTCGCGGGCGACAAGTACGCCGGCCTGTCGGAACAGTGCCTGTGGTACATCGGCGGCATCATCAAGCACGCCAAGGCGATCAACGCCTTCGCCAACTCGACCACCAACTCATACAAGCGTCTGGTGCCCGGCTATGAGGCGCCGGTGAAGCTGGCCTATTCGGCACGCAACCGCTCGGCCTCGATCCGCATCCCGTGGGTGTCGTCGCCCAAGGCCAAGCGTATCGAGGCCCGCTTCCCGGACCCGATGGGCAACCCCTATCTCACCTTCGTCGCGCTGCTGATGGCGGGCCTGGACGGGATCGAGAACCGCATCGATCCGGGCGCGGCCGCGGACAAGAACCTCTAC